>NZ_JBEXEX010000009.1:0-200017 GCF_040606445.1 Streptomyces sp. NPDC005408
TCGTCAGTCGCCGACGCTCCGCGTCGGCTCCTTCCTCCGCCTTGCGATGCTCCCCCGTAGCCCTTGGCACGGGAGGTGCCCCCATCGCCAGACCCCGCTCACTGATCCGGCCTGATCGACCGGACAGGACCTAGTGACCTGAGGCAGTGCCTGTTCTGAAGTGTCATGCCAGACGGGCGCGGCACACGGGGTGTCCGGGGCGTCGGCGGCCGCGTCGGCGGCTGACCGATGAGCTCGTTTTCCTCTGCGGCCTGCGCTGCCTGGCCGGTCTCACGACGCTCGAGGTCGCGCGGGCCTTTTTGGTTCGGCGAGAACCAGTTCTCCGTCGCCTCGACGACGCCGTCGAGCGTGACGTTCTCCGTGACGATCAGGTCTCTCATCGCGGGTCTCCGGGCTGGGAACTGGTCTCTCAAAGGGGGAGACCGTCCGAGCGCACCGAACTCATCAGCCGCGCCCGCAAAGGGCACCGGCACGGGCCACCGGCCACCGGCCGCCGGCACCGACGGCATCAGTTCAGGCCAAGCGATCCCGAGCCCGATCCGTGGGCCGGGGCCAAGCCGCTACCTTCCCTTCCCGTGATCTTGAATCGATACGCGCATACGCCCACCGACACCGGCCGCCGTACGCTGCTGCGCGCCGCCCTCGGCGGAACCGCAGCCGTCGGTGCAGGCCTCACCATCGGCGCCGCACCTTCCTCGGCCGCACCCCGCACACCCGCCACAGCCACGCGCCCGACCACCCCGGCGGAAGCTCTGCGTGAGTTGTCGGAAGGCAACCGGCGGTGGCGCAGACTCCAGCAGCGGCATCCTCACGAGAGCCTTTCCGTACGCCGGTCGCTCGTCTCGGGCCAGCACCCCTTCGCCGTCATACTCGGCTGCATCGACTCCCGCGTGCCCCCGGAACTGGTCTTCGACCAGGGACTCGGCGATCTGATGACAGTCAGGTCGGCCGGCGAGGTCCTCGACGAAGCCGTCCTGGGCAGCATCGCCTACGGGGTGCTGGAACTGGCCATCCCCCTGATCCTGGTCCTCGGGCACCAGTCTTGCGGCGCTGTCACCGCGGCCGTCCACGCGGACGAGACGGGTGAACAACTTCCCGCGCACATCCAGTACCTGGCCGATCGAATACGCCCCGCCATAGATCACACCCAGCACGGCGCGGCCCGCGTCGACTCGACCATCACCCGCAACATCGACCTGGTCCGCTCGCTCCTCGCTGCCGAGCCCGACCTCGCCGGGAAGGTGGACTCCGGGGATCTCGCCATCGTCGGAGCCCGCTACGAGCTCGACTCACAACGAGTTCACGCCATTCGCTGACCTCCGGCCCGCCGCGCCTCCCGGGAACCAGTCGTGACGAAGATGTGTCTGCCATGGGGAGAGCAGGTGAGCTATTGTGCGGCGGCCGTGCATGAACGGCCGCGGCGCCTAGGGGGACGGTATGAACGCATGGTCGGTCCCCGGGTACACCGAGTCCCGGGAGTTGGGCTCCGGCGGCAGCGGGCGCGTCGTCCTGGCCGTCCATGACGCGACCGGCCTGCCCGTGGCCGTCAAGTACCTCAGCGAGCGGATGCGGGCCGACTCCGCGTTCGTACAGGGTTTCCGGGCGGAGGCACGTCTGCTCGGCGGTCTCGATTCGTCGTACGTCGTGGGGTTGTACGAGTACGTCGAAGCGCCGCAGGGCGCCGCCATCGTGATGGAACTGGTCGACGGCATCGCCCTGCGCGCCCTGCTGCAGCGGGAAGGAGCCACCGGTCCCGAGGCGGCACTGGTGGTGCTGAAGGGCTCACTGCTCGGCCTGGCCGCCGCGCACCGGGCAGGTGTCGTGCACCGCGACTACAAGCCCGAGAACGTCCTGGTCGCGGCCGACGGCTCGTCCAAGCTGGTCGACTTCGGCATCGCGGCGGGGCGCGGCAGCACACCGGGCGTCGCGGGCACGCCCGCGTACATGGCCCCGGAGCAGTGGAACGGGGAGCCCGCCTCACCGGCGGCCGACGTCTACGCGGCGACCGCGACGTTCTACGAGTGCCTGACCGGCCGCAAGCCGTTCTCCGGCGAGAACTTCGCCGAGCTGGCACTGCAGCACATCAGCGCGCCGGTTCCCGATGACGATGCACCGGAGCCGGTACGCCCGCTGATCCGGCGCGGGATGGCGAAGGAGCCGCAGGAGCGTCCCGAGAACGCGGCGGCGTTCGTGACCGAACTCGAAGAGATCGCAGGCGCCGCGTACGGACCGGACTGGGAGGAGCGGGGTCAGCGCAAGCTCGCCGCTCTCGCCGCACTCCTGCCGCTGCTCCTCCCCTCCGCCGCCGGCCAGGCCGCGGGAACCACCGCGTTCGCCACGACTGCTGTGACCAGCGGCTGGGGCCGCATCTGGAGGCCGGGCCTGCGCGGAGTGCTGACGGGTGCGGCCGCGGTACTGCTCGCCATCGCGGTCGCCATTGCCGCGCGGGCCGGCGGAGGCGACCCCGGGCGGACGACCGCTCAGGCCGTGGCCACCACCAGCGCGCTGCCGGACGCGACCACCACGCCGCCCGCCGGCCCGTCCGGCTCCGCGAGTCCGTCGCCGAGCGCGAGCGCCTCCGTCTCCGACTCGCCCTCCCCCAGCACGAGTACGACGCCCAGCACGCCTTCACCCGGGACGTCCACACCTCCCACGGACACGCCGTCTCCGTCGTCCTCCACTCCGTCCACCGAGCCCAGCCCCTCCACTCCCAGCACGCCGCCCGTGGCCGTGAAGTCCGTCTCGGTCACGAGCCTGCGGCAGCTGAGTCCCACAGGTGGCACCGCGTCGATCGACGTCTCCACGGACGGCACCGGCCCGGTGACCGTCGTCATCACGTGGTTCACCGGCGACGTGCAGGACCAGCTGGGCACGCCGGACGGAACGCAGACCTTCGAGCGGAGCGGAGCGACGCAGTACACGATCGCCCTTGACCACACCTTCCAGGGGAAGGGCTGCTACTGGGGTGTACGGGCGACGACGAAACCGGCTGCCGCGAGCGGCAGTTCCTCGAAGCAGACGTTCATCCGGCGGTGCACGATCTCATGAACGATCCACGCGTTCCTTACGAGCCGCAGGACCGAGCACCCGAAGTGGACGATGGGGTCGAGACGGTCCGGGCGTGCCACGCCGTCGAAGCGGTCGAGGTAGTCGAGGCGGTCGAGGCGGTCGAGGCGGTCGAGAGCGACGGGTACAGCGCGACCGCGCTGGGCAGCCACTGGTTCGAACGGCCGGACGCGCAGCCCGAACCGGACACTGCCACCGTGGTCCAGGACGAGGCGCCGACGAGCGTGGCACCCGACCGCGTGGAGGGCGAGGTACTCCGCTTCGGCCCGGGAGTCACCGCCGCCGCCCTCCACCGCAACCGCGGCAACAACACCACCGCCGCGATCTGGCACGGCACGCTGCCCGGCCAGCCCGTCGGCCCGCAACCGCCCCCTGAGCGCCGCCGCTCAGGACTGCGCCGCTACGCCCTGGCGGGCACGGTGCTGCTGGCCGTACTCGCCTTTCTGGCCTGGCAGCGCTATGGGCCCGCCCTGGCCGTGAAGAGCGCGACCGTCCAGGCCACGGCGCAGGCGCTCGGGTGCGGCAGCACGGCCGACATCGTGGGCGTGCTGGCGACCAATGGACGGCCCGGCACGGTGACGTATCGCTGGGAGCGCAGCGACGGCACCACATCCGGCCTGCTCCGGGAGAAGCTGACGCGCGGCCAGAAGCAGGCGCGTCTGCATCTGCTGTGGACCTTCCAAGGGCGGGGCGACTACCTGGCGAGCGCGGAACTGCGGATCGTCTCGCCCACCCGGCACACGGCCACCGAGCGTTTCACCTACCACTGCGCCTGAGCGCCTGGCACTGATCAGGTGCCGGACGGAACCACCACGCTCACGTCGGTCCTGGACTTCTCCGCCCACCGCACCGCCGGTCCCATCGCCAGTCCAGCGGCCAGGAACAGTGCGCCGAGCAGCAGCCAGCCCGGGACGCCCCAGCCGACGATCAGGGTGGTCAGCAGCAGTGGGCCGAGCATTCTGGCCACCGAGACTCCGGTGCCGAAGAAGCCCTGGTACTGACCCTGCCGGCCGGCCGGGGCGAGGTCGAAGCTGATCTGCCACGCGCCGGCGGACTGCATCATCTCTCCGGCGACCTGGAGCACCGCCCCGGCGATCAGCACGGCCACGGCGCTCCAGGCGGGGCTGTCCGTCACCGCGGTGAGGGCGAAGACCGCGCAGGAGGCGAGCATCACGGCTCCGCCGCGCCAGACCGTGCGCGTCGCGCTCGGCAGGTCGGTCACCGCGGCGGCCGTGCGGACCTGGAAGAGCATGACGGCGCCGGTGTTGAGCACGAGCAGGGCGGAGACGGTCCAGCCGGGTGCCGAGGTACGTTCCACGATCCACAGCGGGATGGCCAGGCTGATCAGCGGCATCCGCAGCAGCATGACCATGTTGAGGAACGAGACCAGCGCGTACGGGCGGTCACGGAGCACCGCGAGCTTCGGGCTGTTGGCGGCCTTGGGAGCCGCGGATGTGACGGCGGGCAACCGCAGCAGGATCAGCGCGCACAGAATGAAGGCCGCCGCGTCCATCGCGAAGACGGACAGGTATGCCTCGCGGGTGCCGAAGTGGAGAGCGACACCGCCCGTCGCGGCGCCTACGGCCAGGCCCGCGTTGAGCGTCGACTGCAGATACGCCAGGGTCTCGGTCCGCTCCTCCTTGGCCACCAGACCGGCGAGCAGTGCCTGCCGGGCGGCGGCCAGGCCGCACTGGGCGGTGGCGTAGCAGCAGGCGGACAGCAGGAACGGCACGAAGGAGCGTGCGAAGAGGAAGGACGCGACTGCGGACGCCGTCGCGAGCGCCAGCAATACGGCGGTGGAGCGCGGGCCCCGCCGGTCGGCCAGATGCCCCAGCGGGACACCGGCTATGGAGCCGATCGCCCAGGCGATGGTGAGTCCCAGGCCGATCTGGCCGGGCGAGAGGCCGACGATGCGGGCGAAGTAGAGCGCGGAGCAGACGTAGTACGCGCCGTCGCCGAGGGAGTTGACCAGCTGGGCGACGGCGAGTGTCCGCGGGGACCCGCTCGGCGGCACAATCCGGAGGGACATGAGGCTCCTAGGTGCGGGCGGGCGGCCGCCCACCGGGCCGCTGTGACTTTCACCCTAGGGGCCCAAGTGGCCCAGCATGCAGGACACTTGAGCTCGAATCGACTGGGCCATTCACAGCTCTTGGCAAGACGCCGATCAAGGGTGCCGCGGACGCCGGTAGGCTGATACGCCTATGCCCCACTCCCCCCGCACAGGCCCCCACGACCGCGGGCGGCTCCGCACAGCCGCCGTCGCCGCATGCGCCGCCGCCATGGGCCTGGCCGGCTGTGCCGCGGAGACCGGAGCGCGGGACGCGGGCGTCGCGCCCCGCCTGTCGCCACCGACCAGCGCCTCGCCGCTGTGGCCCAAGTACTCCCCTCCCGTCACGCCGACCAGCGAGCCCACCAGTCCCGACCGCCGTTATCTGAGCATCGACGGCGTCGAGGTGCCCGCGGCCGGGCTGAAGCAGCTCCCGGTCCAGGAACTGCTGGAGAAGGACCCCAACGTGCCCAAGCTCGTACGGGACGCGCTGGAGGCCTGCCCCGGTACGGAGTGCGGTCTGCGCAAACCGGTCTACCGGGATCTGACCGGCGACGAGCAGGACGAACTGGTGGTGGCACTCGACGCGCCCGCGGCCGGGCTGACGCTGGTCCAGGTCTACCGGGCTTTCGGGACAGCGGTGCGCCCCGTGCTGATCAGCTGGGGTCCCCTCGGACTCACCGGTGAGACCTTCGGCCACGATCTCGTTCTCGTCGCGACCGGGACCGACGGCCGCTTCACCACCCGCTACCGCTGGGACGGCAGCGTCCTTTCGGCCGCCGCCCCGCAGGACCAGACCGGCGACTCGGCACAGAAGAACTCCGCGCCGAGTCCGCCACCGACCACCCCGAGCAGGACACAGTGATGACCAGTCCCCCCACCACGCCCGGCAGCGCCACCGAGGCACATCTGCTGCTCGTCGAGGACGACGAGGTCATCCGCAACACGGTCCGCATGCTCCTCGAACGCTATGGCTTCACCGTCTCCACCGCCGCCGACGGACTGTCCGGTCTTGAGATGTTCCGCGAGCGTCGCCCCGACCTGCTGCTGCTCGATGTCATGCTCCCCGAGCTCGACGGCATCGGACTGTGCCGCAGGATCCGCGAACTGAGCCTCGCCCCCATCCTGATGATGTCCGCACGCGGCGATGCGCTCGACGTGGTGTCCGGTCTTGAGGCCGGTGCCGACGACTATGTCGTCAAGCCCTGCGAGAGCGCCGTGCTCGTCGCGCGTATCCGCTCCCTCCTGCGCCGCGCCTCCTTCACCCCCGCCCACTCCCCCGCGGATGCGAACGGCGCCGACGACTCCGGCACGGCCACCATGACGTTCGGCGACCTGACCATCGACACCCGCGGCATGGAAGTGCACCGCGCCGGGGAGCCGCTCGCCCTGACCCCGACCGAACTGCGGATGCTCCTCGAATTCGCCGCGTCCCCGGGTGTCGTACTGGAGCGCCGTACTCTGCTCCGCCGGGTGTGGGACCACGCCTGGCACGGCGACACGCGCGTTGTCGATCTGCATGTGCAGCGGCTGCGGGCGAAGATCGGCCCCGAACGGATCGAAACGGTCCGCGGTTTCGGCTACAAGCTGCGGCGCTGACCGTGCCACTGAGATGGCGCATCGCCGCCCTCGTCGCCGTGGCCATCTGTGCCGTCGCGGCCGCCGTCGGCGTGCTCGTCCACCACGCCTCGCGCGACCGGGAAATGAGCCAGGCCCGTGAGACGGCACGGACCACCCTCGACCGGGCCGCCCTCACGTACACCCTCAGCGGCACCGTCCAGGGCACCGGCGCCGTCCTCGACGCGCGCGGCCTGCCCGCCGGGCTGCGCAGCCTCGCCTCCGAGGGCCACCAGGGGACGGAGTACGACGCCGGACCGGACGGGCCCGCGATGTGGGCGGCGCGCCCGGCGGGCGAGCAAGTGCTCTCCGTACGCGTCGACATGACCACGACCCTCCGTGACATCGGCGCTCTGGACGCGAGCATCGCCTGGGCCGGAGCGCTCACCACCGCGGTCGTGCTGCCGCTCGGTGTGCTCAGCGCCGGGCGAATGAGCCGCCGGCTGCGCAGTGCCGCGGGCACCGCACGACGTATCGCCGAAGGTGACCTCGATGCCCGCATCGAGGCTGGGCCCCGGCCGCGCGACGAGATCGCCGAGATCTCCACGGCCGTCGACACGATGGCCGCGGCCCTGCAGCAACGCCTGCGCGGCGAACAGCGGTTCACCGCCGATGTGGCGCATGAGCTGCGCACTCCGCTCATGGGTCTGGTGACCGCCGCCGAACTTCTCCCCGAGGGGGAGGCAGCGGGATACGTCCGCGACCGGGTGCGTGTCCTGGCCGCGCTCGTCGAGGACCTGCTGGAGATCTCCCGGCTGGACGCGGGCGGGGAACAGGCCGACGTCTCGCCCTGCCCCCTGGGCATTCTGGTCGAGGACATCACGATGCGTACGGGCCTGTCCGTGCGGTTCGTGGTCGAGGACGGAGCGGACGAGGCGACGGTGTGGACCGATCCCCGGCGCCTTGAACGCATACTGACCAACCTCATCGTCAACGCTCACCGGCACGGCAGCACGCCGGTCACCGTCACCGTGGCCGCCGACGGCAGGACCGTGACCGTACGCGACCACGGCGGCGGCTACCCGGACTGCCTGCTCGAGGACGGACCGCAGCGCTTCCGCACGGGTGCCCGCGAGCGCGGCACCGGTACAGGTCTCGGGCTGACCATTGCCCTCGGACAGGCTGACGTCATCGGCGCGGCGCTGGAGTTCACCAACGCGCCCGACGGCGGCGCCCGGGCGGCCCTCCGTCTCCAGCAGCCGGGGCCGATACACGACTGATACACCTCCGAGGCACAGCCGATGTCTCGCTTTGGGTTTACGAAGATCTTCAGCGCTGAAGATGGCGCCATGCGTACCAGGTGGAGTCCGGACCAGAAGGTGAGTTGGCTGACGCCGAGCGGCATCAGCGGCGAGGTCGGTGAGGCTGGTACCCCCAGAGAGCACAGAGGTCCGGGGCGCGGGGGCCGGTTCCGGCGGCGTGGACCGCGCAAGGCCCCCAGGGGCACGCGGAAGGCGAGGAAGACGACCGGTCAGAGGACCGGGGTCCGGCGGTTCGTCACCTGGCGGAAGGTGCTCGCCTTTTTCATCTCTCTCGTCGCCCTGCTGATCGGCGGCTTCACCGCTCTCTACGTCGCCATCGACATCCCCCAGGCCAATGAACTGGCCCAGGCGCAGAGCAACGTCTACCTCTTCAGCGACGGCACACGCCTCGCCCGCACCGGGGAGATCAACCGGGAGACCGTGCCGCTCAGTAAGGTGCCCGAGGACGTGCAGCGCGCGTTCGTCGCTGCGGAGAACAAGGACTTCTACAGCGACTCCGGCGTCTCCCTGTCCGGCACCGCGCGCGGCATCCTCAGCACCCTGACGGGCAAGGGCAAACAGGGCGGCTCGACCATCACCCAGCAGTACGTCAAGAACTACTACCTCAGCCAGGAACAGACCGTCACACGCAAGGTCAAGGAGCTGGTCATCTCCCTCAAGGTCGACCGGCAGAACTCCAAGGACGACATCCTCGCGGGGTATTTGAACAGCAGTTACTACGGACGCCTGGCCTACGGAGTCCAGGCCGCGTCCCGTGCGTACTACCGCACGGAGGTCCAGAACCTCAGTGTCGAACAGGGCGCCTATCTCGCGGCGTTGCTACAGGCGCCAAGCCAGTACGACTGGGCCATCGCCAGCCCCGAGGGCAAGCAACTGGTCACCCAGCGCTGGAATTACGTACTCGACAACATGGTCGATCAGGGCTGGCTGGACAGGGCCAAACGGCAGCAGATGAAGTTCCCCGTGCCCGTCGCTCCCAAGCAGGTTTCCGGTCTCTCGGGCCAGACCGGCTATCTCGTGGACGCCGCGAGGCGTGAGCTGATGGCTTCCGGAGTGAGCGAGCAGGAACTGGCGGGCGGCGGCTGGCGCATCACCCTCAACATCGACCCCGCCAAACAGCGGGCCCTGGAACAGGCGGTCACCACGGGACTCGGGTCCGGGGTGGGAGGGGCAAGCGGCGAGGCGGCCGCGGACGCCGACCGGCAGGCGGGGGCGGTCTCCGTGGACCCGAAGTCCGGCCGCATCGTGGCCCTCTACGGCGGCCGCGACTCCACCCGCCACTACGTCAGCAATGCCACCCGCTCCGACTACCAGGCAGGCCCCACCTTCGAGCCCGTCTCCATGGCGGCCTCCATGGAGGCCAAGACCGACGTCAACGATGTGTCCGGCACCGAGCACATCAAGAAGACTGCCACCGCTTTGGGAATGGCTGTGGAAACACGTGACTTCGCCTCGCCACAGGCGACATCGCTCGGCCTGATGGGAGCAAGTCCGCTCGAACTGGCCGGTGTCTACTCCTCCTTCCGCCACGACGGCAGGAAGGTCACGCCCTCTCTCGTGAAGTCCGCGGAGCGGGACGGCGAACAGTCCGGTCTGCGCGGGGCGATCGGCGGTCAGGCGATCGACCCCCGGACGGCCGACGTGGTCACCTCTTATCTCAAGGGCGACCTGGGTCGCCGCGAGGTCGGCGGCCCCCGCCAGTACGCGGACGACAGCGAGGGGAACGTGACCACGACCGAGGGCCGCACCGACGACAGGAAAGCCGAATGGTTCATCGGCTCCTCCAACGAGCTCGTCACCGCGATCGGCCTCTTCGGCGAGGACGCCAGGACCCAGAAACAGGTCACCCTCAAGAACATCGGCGACGGCGACCCAGCGAACATCTGGTACGGCTACATCAAGCGGGCCCAGTCCGACGCGCTGCCGCTGCCGACTCCCCAGCCCGCGGTCCAGGGCTCCGGCAGCGGACCCTGACGGTCCATAACACGAATGCAGCAGATGCCCACCATGTGGGATGCCGAGCAGAAAGTACAGGTCAGACAGGTTTCGAGTGCGAGGGTGGCCTCAGGGTGGCACTGTCACGCGGTTGCGTTTGGTGACAGGTGTTTCCACGGTGGGTGAAAGATCATCCCATTTTGGAAGGAACCCTCGATGCGCCTCCCGCTGGTGTCCCGCGCCATAGTGCCGCCTGCCCTGTGCGCCGCCATAGTCTTCGCGGCAGCCGGCCCGGCAGCAGCGACGACTTCCGTCCCCGAACCCGCCGCTGCCGCCGAGGCACCGATTCCCGGCGCTTCGGCGCTGACCCGGAAGGTGGATGCCCTGCGGCGTATGGACGGAGTCCCGACCGCCGTCACTGACCTCCTCGACGACGTCCTCAAGGCGGACGGCGGTCAACTGAGCCCCGCAAAGGCGGCCGAGCACGCCGCCGCGGTCAAGACGGCACTCGCGTCCGCGAAGAAGGCCCCCTCATCCCGGGCCGTCCGCGCCGACGTCGTGGACGACACGCTTGCCGCCCTGCAGAAGGCGATCGACGAGCTCATCAAGGCCGCCACCTCCGGCGCCCCGCTCAACGTGGTCACCTCGGTGCTGGACGTTGTGACCGGGCTGATCGGCTCGGTGGTCTCGGGCATCCTCGGCGCGCTTCCCGTCGACCTGCCTTCGCTTCCCGTGACGCTACCCACCCTGCCGGTCGAGCTTCCCGTGACCCTGCCCGGGCTGCCGCCCGTGTCGGACACCTCGGGCACGACCGAAACGCCGACCGTCCCGGCCACACCGGTGGAACCAGGAGATCAGACGGTCACAGACCTGTTCGACTTCCCCGACATCAACATCCCGGATGTCTATGGCATCCCGGACATCAACATCCCCGACATCTACGGCGTCCCAGACAACAACATCCCCGACATCTACGGCGTCCCGGAAGTGCCTTGACCGACGGGTGGCTGGCCCGCACTCGGGCCCGCCGCCGTCGGGGCATTCGCGAGCCGGTCCAGCCATTCGGTCATCAAGGCCGACTCGGCTGTGCTCAGCCCCTCGCCGTGCGCCTGGCGCAGCAGGGTACTCAGCCGGGCTGCCGCGGACGGGACGTGAATCTCGTCGGCGGCCTTCCCGGCTTCCGGCGCGCCGGCGGTGTCGAACACGTCCGGCGTGAAGATGGCGGCGTGCACCGCGTCCCGTACACGCCGTGAGGTGCTCGGGTCCGTGAAGGTCGAGGGGCGGGAGACGAGCATCAGAGCCACGCCGACGTTGGCCGACATGACCATCTGGGCGGCCAGTTCGGGGGCGAGCCGTAGCCTGCCCTGGGCGGCGACCCGTTCCAGGTCCCTGGTGAGGATCTGGTGGGACTCCAGCGCCGCGGCCGGGGGTGTGCGCATCGCGGGGGAATTCATCAGCCGGTACAGATTCCGGTTCCGCAGCGCGAACTCGACGTGGGTGTCCCAGCCGTTGCGCAGGTCCTCGACGGGGTCCGTGCCGGGGGTGCGCAGGCGCTTGGTCGCCAGGTACTTGTCGAAGCCGTAGTCGACGACCGCCGCCAGCAGGCCTTCCTTGTCCCCGAAGTGCCGGTAGAGGGCTGGGGCTCCCACCTGGGCCGCTTCGCACACCGCCCGGGTGGAGACGTCGCCGTTCTCGGACTGTGCGACCAGGTCGGCCGCCACTTCCAGGATGCGTGCTCGGGTGCTGCTCATCATGGGGACGCTATCAAGGCCGACGTAGCGCTGCTACGGGCGGGGAATCGCGGGGCGCGTCGGGGTGAGGAGGTCCTCGAGTCCGATACGGGTGAGGAACTGCGTGCGGATGCGGTCCGCTATCAGGCTGACCTCCTCCGCCCCGTCGTCGGCCGGGTCTATGTGGACGCGGAATGGGCGCTTGCCGTGCGGGGTGCCGACGACCTCGACGATGGCTTTGGCGACCTGGGCGACGTCCGCATCGGCGGGGGCGAGGGCAGCCAGTCGCTGGGAGACCTGGTCCATCAGCCCGGCGTAGCGGGTCTCGTAGTCGGGGATGACGGTCTGTTCGGCGGGGTGCCCGCCGGTGGCGAAGTGGTTGGTGCCGGAGGTGAAGGCGCCGGGCACGACGATGGTCGTCTCGATGTTGAAGCGGGCCAGCTCGGCGGCGTACGACACGGCGAGGGCGTCCATCGCAGCCTTGGCGGCGAAGTAGGGGGCGAGGTAGGGGGGCGTGCCGCCGCGGGTGGAGGTGGATCCGACCCACAGGACGAGACCGTGCTCCTGGGCGCGCAGGTGGGGCAGGGCGGCGCGGTTGACGCGCTGGGTGCCGAGCACGTTCGTGTCGTAGACGGCGGCGAGCTCGGCGGGGGTGAAGGCCTCGGTGGGGCCGGTGACCATGTGCCCGGCGTTGTGGACAACCACGTCGAGCGAACCGGCCTCGGCGAGAATGCTGTTGATCGCGGCGTCGGCCGACTCCTGGGAGAGCACGTCCAGTTCCACGGTGCGCAGGTCCACCTGATGCTCGGCGGCGTAGGCCCGGGCGTCGGTGACACGGTCGGCGTTGCGGCCTTCGGTGTCGCGCATCGCGGCGTAGACGGTGTGGCCTGCCCGGGCCAGGGCCCGGGCGGCGAGCGCTCCGAAGCCGGAACCGGCACCCGTGATGACGATGGTCTTGCCCATGACGGAACTCCTCAGGCTGTTGTGCGGGAAGGCGGGAAAGGCGGACGGGAGGCTCTCGGGAGGGGGAGGAATGGGATCAGACGATGCCGCCGTTGGCGCGCAGGACCTGGCCGTTGACCCAGCGGGCGGGACCGGCGAGGAAGGCGACGACCTCGGCTATGTCCTCCGGCCTGCCGAGGCGCTCCAGCGGCGCCTGGCCGGCCATCTTGGAGATGGTCTGCTCGTCCTTGCCGTCCAGGAACAGGGCGGTGGCGGTAGGGCCGGGGGCGACGGCGTTGACCGTGATGTCCCGTCCGCGCAGCTCCCGGGCCATGATCAGGGTCATGGCCTCGACCGCGCCCTTGGTCGCGGCGTACGCGCTGTAGCCGGGCAGGGCAAGCACCACCACGGAGCTGGAGAAGTTGATGATCGCTCCGCCGGAGCGGAGTCTCCGCGCCGCCTGCTGGTCGACGACGAACGTCCCGCGGATGTTGGTCCGGTGCATACGGTCCAGCGCGTCCAGGTCGGTGTCTACCAGCGGCGCCAGCGTCATGACACCGGCGGCGTGGACGACCACGTCGACTCCGCCGTACGTGTCCTCGGCGACGTCGAAGAGTGCCGCCGTCGCCGCCTCGTCGGCCACGTCCGCGCGGAACGCGATCGCCTGCCCGCCGGCCGCGGTGATGGCCGCCACCGTCGACTCGGCCTCGGTCTGGTTGCCCGCGTAGTTGATGACGACGGCGAATCCGTCGGAGGCCAGCCGCTCGGCACTCTGCCGGCCGATGCCGCGGGACCCGCCGGTGACGATCGCGACCCGGCGTGCGGGGGTGGGCTGCTCGCTCATGACATTGCTCCCTGTCTGGCTGGGGTGGTTCTCCACCCCGACGGGAGCAACGCTAACACTATCTCGTTAGCATCGCTACCCTCATGGCGTAGCGATGCTCTCAAGCTTGACGAGATCAGCGTTTCAGCGAGGCCGGGCTACCCGCGAGCGAGGGCTTCGACGGCCACGGTCGCGAATCCGTGATCCTGGTCAGGGGCCCCGCCGCCGATACCGATGGCGCCGATGAGACGGCCGTCGCGGCGGACCGGAACGCCTCCCGCAATGAAGAGCAGCGGCCTGTCGAGGGCCGTCGGCAGGGTGTGGAAGAGGCCGCCAGGCTGGACCGCGTCGACGAGTTCGGCGGTCGGGGCGTCGAGCTGGAGGGCGGTGTACGCCTTGCGGGTGCTGGTCTCGCCCGCGATCAGTACGGCCCGGTCGTCACGACGGAAGGCGAGCAGGTGGCCGCCGGCGTCCAGGACGGTGACGGCGGCACGGACCCCGGCCGCCTCGGCGGCACGGCGGGCGGCATCCACCAAGCTTTCGGCGTCCTGGATGGTCAGCGGGGCGACAGCGGTTGCGGTGGTCATGACGATGCTCCTTGGCACGAATTGATGCGGGTCAGTACGAGTCAGCACGACGTGTGACGCGTAGGTACGAGTCGGTGCGAGTTGGTTCGGTGGATCAGTGGCGCGCTGCGGGGACAGCGGCCGCCTCAGGAGTGACGGTGGCAACGACCCGGCTGTGGCCGCTCGTTGAACGGCGCTCCAGCAGTTGGGACAGGACGGCGAGGGCGAGCGCGGATGCGGCCAGGACGGCGCCGACCCAGTTGGGGGCCGTGTAGCCGAAGCCCGCAGCGATGACCATGCCGCCGAGCCACGCCGCGAGGGCGTTGCCCAGGTTGAACGCGCCGATGTTGACGGCAGAGGCCAGGGTCGGGGCACCCGCGGCCTGGTCCAGGACCCGCTTCTGGAGCGGCGGTACGGTCGCGAAGCCCAGCGCGCCGATCAGGACGATGGTGATCGCCGCCGTCACCGTGTTGTGTGCGGTGAGCGTGAACAGCGCCAGCACCAGGGACAGGGCGCCCAGCGACACGTACAGCAGCGGCATCAGCGCGCGGTCGGCGAACCTGCCGCCGATCAGGTTCCCGCCGACCATGCCGAGGCCGAACAGGACCAGCAGCCAGGTGACGGACGAGTCGGCGAAGCCCGTGACTTCGGTCATCATCGGCGTGATGTAGGTGATCGCGGCGAAAACTCCGCCGAAGCCGAGGACCGTCATCGCCATGGCGAGGAGCACCTGCACATTGCGGAACGCCGCCAGTTCGTGGCGCAGCCGTACCCCTTCGGGCTTCGGCTGTTCGGGCACCAGCTTCGCCACACCGATGAGCCCGAACACGCCGAGTGCGGCGACGATGAAGAAGGTGGCGCGCCATCCGGCGCTCTGGCCGACGTACGTGCCGAGCGGGACGCCGACGACATTGGCGACGGTCAGCCCGGTGAACATCATGGCGATCGCGCCCGCCTTCTTCTCCGGGGCGACCAGACCGGCCGCGACGACGGAGCCGATACCGAAGAAAGCGCCATGGGCGAGCGAGGCGACCACTCGGCCGGCCAGCATCACGCCGAAGGCGGGTGCGACGGCGGAGAGGACGTTTCCGGCGATGAACAGGCCCATCAGCACCATCAGCATCCGCTTCCGGGACACCTTGGTACCGAGGATGGTCATCAGCGGGGCGCCGAGCACCACGCCGAGCGCGTAGCCGGTGACCAGGAATCCGGCCGTCGGGATCGATACGCCGAAGTCCGAGGCGACCTCGGGGAGCAGCCCCATGATCACGAACTCTGTGGTGCCGATGCCGAAGGCCCCGATGGCGAGGGCGAGGAGCGCGAGTGGCATGGGGAGGACCTTCCAGGACGATTGCGTCTGCACCTTACGAGCGTCCACAATAATTGCAAGCGACATTACTTGCAAGCGCGGCCTATCTGTCCGACTTCGGGGATAGTGGTCCACACCAAGACCTTGACAGCCACTTAGTTCACTTCTTAAATCACGTAGTGAACTAAGCGCCCTCCCCGCACAATCCACCCCCACGTTGTTCGGCCACTGGCCTGTCATATGCATGCCAGACCGGGAAGGGAGAGTCATGGACTCCCCGCGCTTCTCACGGCGTTTACTGCTGTCTGTTCTGTCGGTCCTGAGCCTTGCCACGGTCACCACCGGGCTGGCGCAGGGCACCACCGCCCCGGCCAGGGCGGCCGCACCGGCCGCCGTGACGTTCGCCGATGACTTCGACGGTCCCGCGGGCTCCGCCGTCGACGGCGGCAAGTGGCAGATCGAGACGGGCGACAACGTCAACAACCACGAGCGGCAGTACTACACGGCGGGCAACAGCAACGCCGCTCTCGACGGCCAGGGTCATCTGGTCATCACCGCCCGCCGCGAGAACCCGGCCAACTACCAGTGCTGGTACGGGAGATGTGAGTACACCTCCGCCCGGCTGAACACCGCGGGCAAGTTCACCCAGACATACGGGCATGTCGAGGCCAGACTGAAGGTGCCGCGCGGGCAGGGCATGTGGCCCGCCTTCTGGATGCTGGGCAACGACATCGGCCAGGTCGGCTGGCCCAACTCGGGCGAGATCGACGTCATGGAGAACGTCGGCTTCGAGCCCTCCACCATTCATGGCACGCTGCACGGTCCGGGCTACTCCGGCTCCGGCGGCATCGGCGCCGCGTACACGCTGCCGGGCGGTCAGGCATTCCCCGACGCCTTCCACACCTTCGCCATCGACTGGGCACCCGACTCGGTCAGCTGGTCCGTGGACGGCAACGTGTACCAGCGCCGCACCCCCGCCGATCTCGGCGGCAGGCAATGGGTGTTCAACAAGCCGTTCTTCCTGATCCTCAACCTCGCGGTCGGCGGATACTGGCCCGGCGACCCCGACGGCAGCACCGCCTTCCCCCAGCAGCTCGTCGTCGACCATGTGCGCGTCAGCACCAGCGACAGCCAGCCGGGGACGGGCGGTTCCATCACCGGCCTGGGCGGCAAGTGCGTGGACGTCGCCGGGGCCAACAGCGCCAACGGCACAGCCGTACAGCTCTACGACTGCAACGGCACCGGCGCCCAGCAGTGGAACGCCGGCACCGACGGCACGATCCGCGCCCTCGGCAAATGCCTCGACGTCACCTCCGCAGGCACCGCCGACGGCACCACCGTCCAACTCTGGGACTGCAACGGATCCGCCGCCCAGCAATGGACCGTCACCACCGCCCACGACATCGTCAACCCGCAGGCCAACAAGTGCCTCGACGCCAGAGGCAACAGCTCAGCCAACGGCACCCGCCTGCAGATCTGGACCTGCACCGGAGCCGCCAACCAGAAATGGACGGTGACAGGCGGATGACCGGGCAACTCCTTCGCGCACCCGCGCTGCGCGGTGTCCTCGGCACGGCAGCCGCCGCGGCCCTCATATCCACCCTGACGGGCACTCCCGCATCAGGTGCGGCCGCGGCCACCGGCCAGATCACCGGCCTGGGCGGCAAGTGCGTGGACGTTCCCGGGGCCAACAGCGCCAACGGCACAGCCGTACAGCTCTACGACTGCAACGGCACCGGCGCCCAGCAGTGGAACGCCGGCACCGACGGCACGATCCGCGCCCTCGGCAAATGCCTCGACGTCACCTCCGCAGGCACCGCCGACGGCACCACCGTCCAACTCTGGGACTGCAACGGATCCGCCGCCCAGCAATGGACCGTCACCACCGCCCACAACATCGTCAACCCGCAGGCCAACAAATGCCTCGACGCCACAGGCAACAGCTCAGCCAACGGCACCCGCCTGCAGATCTGGACCTGCACCGGAGCCGCCAACCAGAAATGGACGGCGCCGAGTGGCGGCGGGACCGACCCGGCGCCCACCGGGCCGATGGCCGTCGCGCCGTACATCTACAACGGCTGGGGCAGCCCGCCCAGTCCGACGACCGTCATGAACGCCACCGGCGTCAAGTGGTTCACGCTCGCCTTCGTCCTCAGTAACGGCTACTGCAACCCGCAGTGGGACGGCGGCAGGCCGCTGACCGGCGGGGTCGACCAGCAGACGGTCAACACCGTCCGCGCGGCCGGCGGCGATGTGATCCCCTCCTTCGGAGGGTGGAGCGGCAATAAGCTCGAGAGCTCATGCGGCAGCGCGGGCGAACTGGCCGCCGCTTATCAGAAGGTCATCAACGCCTACGGGCTCAAGGCGATCGACATCGACATCGAGGCCGCCGCGTACGACAGCCCGACCGTCCAGCAGCGCACGGTCGACGCGCTGAAGACCGTCAAGGCCAACAACCCCGGGATCAAGGTGTACGTCACCTTCGGCACCGGACAGAACGGTCCCGACGACAGCCTCATCCGCAAGGCATCGGCCTCCGGTCTGACCGTGGACAGCTGGACGATCATGCCGTTCAACTTCGGCGGGGCGGGCCAGAACATGGGCACGCTCACGCTGCGTGCCGCGGAGGGGCTGAAGAACACGGTCAAGAGCGCCTACGGCTACACCGACGACCAGGCCTACCGGCACACCGGTATCTCGTCGATGAACGGCATCACCGACAACAACGAGACCGTCACGGTCGCCGACTTCCGCACCATCCTCGGCTATGCGCAGCAGCGGCATCTCGCCCGGCTGACTTTCTGGTCGGTCAACCGCGACCGGCCCTGCACCGGCGCAGGCCCCGACACCTGCTCGGGCGTCTCACAGCAGCCCTGGGACTTCACCCGCGTCTTCGCCCAGTACAACGGCTGACCCCCCACCAGCTCACCCCCAGCACAGGAGAAAACGTGCTTCGATCGCAGCGCACGCGCAGAGCGGGCCGCCACACCTTCCAACGCAGCCGCCACACCAAACCACTCGTGGCCGCCTTCGCCGTGCTGGCCTCGGCCGCTTCGGTCCTGGTCGCCGTCTCCTCCTCCGAGGCGGCCACGCCCGATGCGGCCGCAGGGGCGGCCGCGTTGCCGACGAGCTGGGCCACTGTCGTGAACAGCGCCAGCGGCAAGTGTCTGGACGCGCGCTCGGCCGCGACCGCGAACGGCACCGCTGTCCAGCAGTACGCCTGCAACAACTCCACGGCCCAGCAGTGGAGTTTCACCGCCACCAGCGGCGGCTTTGTGCGGATCAACAACCGCAATGACGCGAACCAGGTCGTGGACGTGAGCGATGTGTCCACCGCCGACAACGCCGCCGTGCATCTGTGGACGTACGGCGACGGCAACAACCAGCAGTGGCAGGCGGTGGACGAGGGCGGCGGGGCGTATCACTTCGTCAACCGCAACAGCGGCAAGTGCCTGGACGTCCCCTCGGCGTCGGCCGCGGACAGCGTTCAACTGGTGCAGTACACCTGCAACGGGACGGCGGCCCAGCGGTTCCAGGTCGCGCCCGTGAGCACCGCACCCAGCGATGTCGACCTCGGTCCGAACGTGGTCGTCTTCGACCCGTCGATGTCGTCGTCGACCATCCAGAGCCGGCTCAACTCGATCTTCCAGCAGCAGGAGACCAACCAGTTCGGCTCCCAGCGCTACGCCGTCATGTTCAAGCCGGGCACTTACAGCAATGACGTCAACGTCGGCTTCTACACCCAGGTTCTCGGCCTGGGCCAGTCCCCCGACTCGGTGACGATCAACGGCGCCGTACATGTCGAGGCCGACTGGTTCCCGCCGCAGAACGCCACCCAGAACTTCTGGCGGGGCGCCGAGAACCTCTCGGTGAACCCGACCGGCGGCACGGACCGCTGGGCTGTGTCGCAGGCGGCCCCGTACCGGCGTATGCACGTGCGCGGGAACCTGGCGCTCGACGACGGCGGTTGGGCCAGCGGCGGTTTCATGGCCGACAGCAAGATCGACGGACAGGTCCGCTCCGGTACGCAGCAGCAGTGGATCACCCGTAACTCCCAGCTCGGCAGCTGGACCGGCTCCAACTGGAACATGGTCTTCGTCGGCAGCCAGGGCGTTCCGGCCACCAGCTTCCCCAGCCCGCCCTACACGACCGTGAACCAGACGCCCACAGTCCGCGAGAAGCCCTTCCTGTACGTGGACAGCGCAGGCGCGTACAAGGTGTTCGTGCCGTCCCTGCGGGCCAACTCCTCGGCCACCACCTGGGCGGGCGGCAGCGCCGCCGGCACCTCACTCGGCCTGGACCAGTTCTATGTCGTGAAGGCCGGAGCGACCGCCGCGCAGATCAACGCCGCGCTCGCCGAGGGCAAGAACCTGCTGGTCACCCCTGGTGTCTACCACCTGAACCAGACCCTGAAGGTGACGCGGCCCGACACCGTGGTCCTCGGGCTCGGACTCGCCACCTTCGTCCCGGACAACGGCGTCACCGCGATGACGGTCGCGGACGTCGACGGAGTCAAGGTCGCGGGCATTCTCTTCGACGCCGGTACGACCAACTCGCAGACCCTGATGGAGGTCGGCCCGTCCGGCTCCTCCGCGGGCCACGCGGCCAACCCCACGTCCCTGCACGATGTGTTCTTCCGGGTCGGCGGCGCCGCGGTGGGCAAGGCGACGACCAGTCTCGTGGTCAACAGCGACAACGTCATCGGCGACCACATGTGGGTCTGGCGCGGTGACCATGGCACCGGCATCGGCTGGAACAGCAACACGGCGGACACCGGACTCGTCGTCAACGGTGACGACGTGACGATGTACGGGCTGTTCGTGGAGCACTACCAGAAGCACCAGACGATCTGGAACGGCAATGGCGGGCGCACGTACTTCTACCAGAACGAGATGCCGTACGACCCGCCCAACCAGGCCGCGTGGATGAACGGTTCGACGCAGGGCTATGCCGCGTACAAGGTAGGCAGCCAGGTGACGAGTCATGAGGCGTTCGGGCTCGGCAGCTACTGCTTCTTCAACGCCAATCCGAGCGTGACCGCCGAGCACGCCATCGAGGCTCCGAACAACCCGAACGTGCGGTTCCGGAGCATGGTGACCGTATCGCTCGGTGGCACCGGGACCATCCGGCATGTCATCAACGACCGGGGCGGTCCGTCGAACTCGTCCACCAACGTGGCCAACCTGGTGAGCCACCCGTGAGGCGGCTCGGAGTACGGCTGCTGGTCCTGCTGGCGATGCTGCTGGGAGTGACGGCCGCCCCTGCCCATGCCGGGATCGAGGCACCGGCCTTCAAGGTGATCGCCTTCTACAACGGGACCTGGGACGCGGCGCACATCAGCTTCGTCAAGGAAGCCAACGAGTGGTTCCCGCGCACCGCCGCGCAGAACAACTTCAGCTACACAGCGACCAACAACTGGGAGCTGCTGGCGAACGGCGGCGTGAACGACTACCAGGTGGTGCTGTTCCTGGACGACGCACCGCAGACGGCGGCCCAGCGGGCAGGCTTCGAACGGTACATGCAGGCGGGCGGAGCCTGGATGGGCTTCCATGTCGCGGCGTTCACCACGGACGCGGCGGCCTGGCCCTGGTACTACAACCAGTTCCTCGGGAGCGGAAACTTCAAGTCGAACACCTGGGGCCCGACGACCGCGGTGCTGCGTACCGAGGACCGGACACACCCTTCGACCGTCGGACTGCCCGCGACGTTCACCTCGTCGGTCAGTGAGTGGTACAGCTGGTCGAACGATCTGCGCACCAACCAGAACATCAAGATCCTGGCATCGGTCGACCCGGTGAGCTTCCCGCTGGGTACGGACCCCAACCAGTCCTGGTACAGCGGCTACTACCCGATCCTGTGGACCAACACCCAGTACAAGATGCTGTACGCGAACTTCGGGCACAACGCCATGGACTACGGCTCCAACACACCGCTGTCCTCCACGTTCGCGAGCGAGACGCAGAACCGCTTCCTCATCGACGGGCTCAAGTGGCTCGGCGGCGTGGGCGGCGGTCCGGCGCCGGCGGATCCGATCTCCGAGACCGCGTGGTACTCGCTGAAGAACAACGCGAACGGCGCCTGCGCCGACGCGCGGGCGGCGGCCACGGCCAACGGGACGGCGATCCAGCAGTACACCTGCAACGGCACCGCGGCCCAGCAGTTCCAGTTCCGGTCCGCGGACAGCGGCTACACAAGGATCGGGGCGCGAGGCAATCCTCAGCAGGTCGTGGACGTCACCAATGTGTCGACCGCGGACAGTGCCCCGTTGCAACTGTGGTCGTACAGCGGCGGTGGCAACCAGCAGTGGCTGCCGGTGCGGGAGACCTCCGGGCGGTATCACTTCGCCGCCCGGCACAGCGGCAAATGCCTGAGCACGACGGGCAGTTCGGCGAACAGCGTGCAACTGGTGCAGCGCGCCTGCAACAACTCGACGGCGCAGAGCTTCCAGTTGACTGCGCAGCCCTGAGGCAGGGAGCTTCCTCACCGGCCTGGCCCGGGCATCCGATCGGCGGATGCCCGGGCCTACTGCTGTGCTGCCTCCCGCAGCGCGTCGAGCAGTCCGCGCAACGCGGGCTGGGGCAGCGAGGTTTCCCGCACCGCCGCGTAGATCCCACGGACCGGCTCGGGCCTGCGGATCTTGCGCGCGGTACGGGTCGTCGAGCAGGTGTACGAGGCGGAAAGAGTTGCCCGAGGCACGCTGGTCTCCTGACGGCGGACGCCGGGCGACGAGCGACGAGCGACAGGCGAAGGAGGCGGAAGGTGTTCAGTGGCGGACGTGGAACCTTGATACGCATGGGCGTGCTCGCCCTGCTGTGGGGATCGGGATTCGCCTGGATCAAAGTGGCCCTGAACAACGGCCTGTCGCCCGTCCAGATCACCTTCGCCGCTGCGCGCTCGGCGCGCTGGTCCTGCTCGCCCTGGCCTGGTCCGCCCGCAAGCGCCTGCCGCGCGACCGGGCGACCTGGGGCCATCTCGTCGTCGCCGCCTTCTTCTGCAACGCGCTGCCCTTCGCCCTGTTCAGCATCGGCCAGCAGACAGTCGACTCGGGAGTGGCGGGCGTACTCAACGCGACAACTCCCCTGTGGTCCCTGCTGATCGGCATTGCCATCGGTACGGAACGCGGCATCCACCCGGTCCGCCTGGGCGGACTTCTGCTGGGATTCACGGGCACGATGCTGATCTTCGCCCCCTGGCAGCAGAGCGGACTCACCAGCTGGGGCGCGCTCGCCATCCTCGGCGCGGCGCTGAGCTACGCCGTCGCGTTCGCCATATGGGCCGCAAGCTCACCGGGAAGGGCACCGCCCCCATCGCCCTGTCCGCGGCCCAACTGCTCACCGCGACAGGGCTGAGCACGCTCGCCCTGCCGGCCGGCGGCATCGGATCGGTGCATTTCAGCGCGGTCGGTCTGGTCGCGGTTGTCGTCCTCGGCATATTCGGCACGGGGTTCACCTTCGCCCTCAACTACCGGCTCATTGCGGACGAGGGCGCGACCAGCGCAGCCACCGTGGGCTATCTGCTGCCTGTGGTCTCCATCGCACTCGGGGCGATCGTGCTCGACGAGGCGCTCACCGTCCGGATCGTCGCGGGCATGATCGTCGTACTCACCGGAGTCGGTCTGACGCGGTGGGCAAAGCGGACGCCTTCCCCGTCGCCGCAGGTGGCAGAGGACCGGGCGGTCGGCTCGCCGACCGCGGCCGGGTGATCATCGCCGCCGGGCGGCCGACCGCGGTCAGGGGGCCAGGACCGGGGCCGAAAGGGCCCTTTTCTCGGGTCACGAACAGGCAACTGACCGACTGGACAGTTCATGCAACAATGCACCGGCTGCCGCTACCCATGGGTAACGTGGCGCTCCCCCAGCATGCCCTGCCCCTGCCCTCCGCACAGGCATACGAGGAACCAAAGCGATGTCGCACTACCCCCCGCCGCGCTCCTATCCCGAGTTTCCCGATTACCCCAAGCAGCCGGGAAACCCGCTCCACTACTGGCAGGAGACCGCTCCCCCGGCCCCGCCCCAGCAGCCGCCGTCCGACCCCCACCGCGACGTGCGCGCCCTGAGCGCCGCATACCGCCGGCTGCGCCGGGTGGCGACCCTGACGGCCCTGGGCTACTTCGTGCTGTTCCTCATCCTTTCCGCGTATGCACCGGACCTGATGACGAGCAAGATCACCGGCGGTCTCAACATCGCCCTCCTGCTCGGCCTGATCCAGCTCCCGGTGAGCCTCATAGCCGTGGCCGCGTACGAACAGTCCGCGCGCCGCCGTGTCGATCCGCTGGCCGAAGCCGTACGTCTGAAGGCCGCACCGACCACCCAGGGAGCACGCCGATGAGCGGATTCGGCTCCGAAGCCCAGACCATGTCCTTCGTCGCCTTCATCGCGGTGACCACGGTGACCCTGCTGCTGTGCGTGATGACCGGGCCCGACCGCGACGACCTCGACGAGTTCTACACCGGCTTCCGCTCCCTGTCCCCCGTGCAGAGCGGACTTGCCATCGCGGGCGACTACATCTCCGCCGCGAGTGTGCTCGGCACCATCGGCGTCATCTCGCTGCTCGGCCAGGACGGTCTCGTACTCGCCCTGAGCACCGTGCTCTCGCTGGTACTGCTGATGTTCCTGCTGGCCGAACCACTGCGTAACGCGGGCCGGTTCACCATGGGTGACGTCCTCACGCGCCGCGAGCCCAGTTCCGCCGTACGCATCACCGCGTGCATCGTCTCGCTCATCGCCCTGTTCCCGCTGCTGATCTTCCAATTGGCCGGCGCGGGCGACCTGCTGGCCTTCGTCCTCGGCATCGACGCCGCGGGCTTCAAGACCGGCTCCATCGTGCTGCTCGGCCTGCTGATGATCATCTACGCGGCCATCGGCGGCATGAAGGGCACCGCCTTCATCCAGATCGTGAAGACCGTGGTGCTGCTCGCCGCGGCCCTCGCCATCGCCTCGCTCATCCTCAACCGCTTCGACTTCAGCATCCCCGCGCTGCTGGACGCGGCGGCACGCGGGAGCGGTGCGGGCGACGCGTATCTCGCGCCCGGGCTCCAGTTCGGCGGCGACGGCCTGGACATGATCAGCGCCCAGCTGACCGTCGTCCTGGGTGCGGCCTGCCTTCCGCACATCACGATGCGTATGTTCAGCTCCCGCAGCACGTCCGCAGTTCGGCGCTCCATGTCCTGGGCCGTGTCGACCGTTGTGGTCATGTGTGTGCTGAGCGCCATCATCGGCTTCGGCGCCGCGGCGATCGTGGGCCGTCAGCAGATCACCCTCGGTGATCCGCAGGGCAAGACCTCGATCCTGCTGGTCAGCCAGGCGATCATGGGCACCGAGGTGTCCACCTTCGAGACGCTTGTGTTCACGGCCATGGCCACGGCGATCTTCCTGACGCTGCTGGCCTCCGTCGCCGGCATCACCCTCGCCTGCGCCAACACCCTCGCCCACGACCTCATCACGCACGGACTGGGCCGCAAGCGGGCCCAGCGCGACAGGACCGAGATGATGGTGGCCCGGGGCACGGCAGCCGCCGTCGGCCTCTCCGCGATCTTCCTCGCGGCGGCCTCCCGGCATGTGAACCTGCAGGCGATGATCACCCTGTCCTTCTGCCTGGGTGCCTCGGCGGTCGCGCCCGCACTGATCTACAGCCTCTTCTGGCGCCAGTACAGCCGAACCGGGCTCCTGAGCACGCTCATCGGCGGCACGCTGAGCGTCCTGATCCTCATCACCGGGACCAACCTCGTCTCCGGTTCCCCCAGGGCGATCTTCCCCGACGCAGACTTCACCTGGTTCCCGTACACCACCACCGGCCTGGTCTCCGTCCCCGTCGGATTCCTCGCCGGCTGGCTCGGCACCGTCCTCAGCCGCCGCAACGCCGGAGCTCCCCTCCGGCACAGCGACGAGTACGACGATGTCGACGCCTCCATCCTGGCCGACGCGGTACAGACGCGGGGATGATCGCCGACGACGCTGTCCGCCCCAATCACGCATTGGAGTCGTACCCATGGCACGAACCTTCTCGGTGTCGGACAGCGTCGTCATCGACGCCGATCCCTCGACGATCTTCGCGCAGGTCAGCAATCCGGCCCTGATGGGCCGCTGGAGTCCGGAGAACCGGGGCGCGACGGTGCGCGACGGCGCCCAAGAGGCGTACGTCGGCATGGTCTTCGACGGCCACAACAAGCGCGGGCCGCTGCGCTGGACCACGCGGTGCACGGTGACGGCGGCGGATCCCGGTGAGCGCTTCGCCTTCCGGGTCCGGGCCATAGGCAGGCGCCGGCCCGTACTGCCCGGCCGGATCGCCACCTGGGAGTACCGCTTCGAGGCGGTCGACGGCGGGACGCGGGTGACCGAGACCTGGACCGACGACCGGCGTGGCTGGCCCGATGCCGTGGCCCATGCCTTCGACAGGATGGCGACCCGGGGGCATACGTTCGCCGACTTCCAGCGCCGCAACATCCGCACCACACTGGACAACTTGAAGACGGCGATGGAGGCGGCACCGACCGGCTGACCCACCGGAGCACGCTCAGTCGGTGGAGAGCCCCGCCGCGGACTTGGCCAGCGCGTCGAGCACCGGCCGGATCAGCGGGTGGGCCTCCGCGCCCCGGCGTACGGCCGCGAACACCCGACGGGTCGCGGCCGGACCCGCCACAGGCCGTACGACGGTGTCCTTCAGCTCCATCCCACGCAGGGCCGAGCGCGGCACCAGGGCCACTCCTGCGCCCGATCCCGCGAGGGCGACGACCGCGCGGAAGTCGTCGGAGGAGTGCACGAGGCGGGGCTGGAATCCGGCGAGTTCGCAGGCGAGCAGCACCATGTCGTGGCACGGGTTACCCGGATAGGGCCCGATCCAGTCGCTGTCGGAGAGCTCGGAAAGCTCGACGCGTTCGCCCGCGCCGAGGGGGTGTCCCGCGTGCAGTACGGCATCGAAGGGCTCGGCATACAGCGGCACCCGGGACAGCCGGCGGTCGTCCTCGCGGGGCGCGCCCCGGTATTCGACCGCCACGGCCAGATCCGCCTCGCCGTCGAGCACCAGCGGCAGGCTCTCGTCGCCCTCGGCGTCCCGCACGCGCACCCGGATGTCCGGGTGCCCAGCGGCGAGCTGGGCGATCGCGGGGGCGACGACCTCGGCGATGCCGGTGGCGAAGGCGGCCACGGTGACCTCGCCGGCCGCGCCGCCCGCGTAGGCCGCGAGCTCGGCCTCGGCGCGCTCGAGCTGGGCGAGCACCGTGTGGGTGTGGGCCAGCAGGATCTCCCCCGCAGCCGTCAGCCGCACCCCCTTGCCACTGCGGATCAGCAGAGCGTGGCCGGTCTCCTGCTCCAGCGCGTTGAGCTGCTGGGAGACGGCCGAGGGGGTGAGGTACAGCGCGGCGGCCGCGGCGGTCACCGTACGGTGGTCCGCCACGGCCCGCAGGATGCGCAGCCGCCGGGGATCGATCACACCGCCCATTTTGCCAGGCGAAGTCAGCCCTTCAGCGCGTCGCGTGCGTCGATGAACGCGGCGACGGCCCGCTCGACGTCCTCGGTGGAGTGCGCGGCGGAGAGCTGGACCCGGATCCTCGCCTTGCCCATGGGGACCACGGGGTACGAGAAGCCGATGACGTAGACGCCGCGCTCCAGCAGAAGTTCGGCCATCCGTCCGGCCTCGGCGGCGTCGCCGATCATGACAGGGGCGATGGCGTGGTTGCCGGGCAGGATTTCGAAGCCCGCCTCGGTCATCTTCGTACGGAACAGGGCGGTGTTCGCGTTCAGCCGCTCGCGCAGGTCCCCGGCGGACTCCAGCAGATCCAGGACCGTGAGGGATGCCGCGGCGATCACCGGGGCGAGGGAGTTGGAGAAGAGATACGGGCGGGAGCGCTGGCGCAGCAGGGCGACGATCTCGGCGCGGGCCGCGACATAGCCGCCGGAGGCGCCGCCGAGCGCCTTGCCGAGGGTGCCGGTGATGATGTCGACGCGGTCCATCACGCCGTGCAGCTCCGGGGTGCCGCGGCCGCCGGGGCCGACGAAGCCGACGGCGTGCGAGTCGTCGACCATGACCATCGCGTCGTAGCGGTCGGCGAGGTCGCAGATCTCGGCGAGGGGGGCGACATAGCCGTCCATGGAGAAGACGCCGTCGGTAACGATGAGGCGGCGACGGGCGTCCTGGGTCTCCTTGAGCTGCTGCTCCAGGTCGGCGAGGTCGCGGTTGGCGTAGCGGTGGCGGCGGGCCTTGGAAAGACGGATGCCGTCGATGATGCTGGCGTGGTTCAGGGCGTCGGAGATGACCGCGTCCTCGGGGCCGAGGAGGGTCTCGAAGACGCCGCCGTTGGCGTCGAAGCAGGAGGAGTAGAGGATCGTGTCCTCCTGGCCGAGGAACGCGGAAAGGCGCGCCTCGAGCTCCTTGTGAACGTCCTGGGTGCCGCAGATGAAGCGGACGGAGGCCATTCCGTAGCCCCAGCGGTCCAGCGCTTCCTTGGCGGCGGCGACGACCTCGGGGTGGTCGGCGAGGCCGAGGTAGTTGTTGGCGCAGAAGTTGAGGACCTCGCCCGAGGCGACCGAGACGGAGGCGCTCTGCGGGGTGCCGATGACCCGCTCGGGCTTGAAGAGACCGGCGGCGCGGATCTCGTCGAGGGTGGTACGGAGGTCGTCGCGGACGGACGCGTACATGGTGGGACTCCTTGGGAATGCTGCGGAGGCTCGGACGAGGGCTCAGACGGTCCAGTCGAGGATGATCTTGCCGCTGCGGGCAGTGGCGGCCTCGTCAAAGGCGGCGTCGAAGTCCTGGTACCCGTAGCTGCCGGTGATCACGGGGCTGAGGTCGAGCCCGCCTTCGAGCAGAACGGTCATCGCATACCAGGTCTCGAACATCTCGCGGCCGTAGATGCCCTTGATGGTGATCATCGAGGTGACGATCTTCGACCAGTCGACGGCGAACTCCTGCGCGGGCAGTCCCAGCATGGCGATGCGGCCGCCGTGGGTCATGTTGTCGACCATGTCACGCACGGCCTCGGGACGGCCGGACATCTCCAGGCCGATGTCGAAGCCCTCCTTCAGGCCGAGCTGCCGCTGGGCCTCGGCGATGTCGTGCTGGGCGACGTTCAGCGCGAGGGTGGCGCCGGCCTTGCGGGCGATCGCGAGGCGGGACTCGCTGACATCGGTGATCACGACATTGCGTGCGCCCGCGTGCCGGGCGACGGCCGCTGCCATGATGCCGATCGGGCCGGCGCCGGTGATCAGGACGTCCTCGCCGACCAGCGGGAAGGAGAGCGCGGTGTGCACGGCGTTCCCGAACGGGTCGAAGATCGCGGCGATGTCCAGGTCCACCTTCGTACGGTGCACCCACACGTTCGACGCGGGCAGCGCGACATACTCGGCGAACGCGCCGTCCCGGCCGACGCCGAGACCGATGGTGCTGCGGCACAGGTGACGGCGGCCGGCCAGACAGTTGCGGCACTTGCCGCAGACCAGATGCCCCTCGCCGCTCACCACGTCGCCCACCGCGATGTCCTGGACGTCCGAGCCGACGGCCGCGACCTCGCCGACGAACTCGTGGCCGAGGACGCGAGGCGTGCTGACGGCCTGCTGGGCCCAGCCGTCCCAGGATCTGATGTGCAGGTCGGTGCCGCAGATGCCGGTGCGCAGCACCTTGATCAGCACATCGCCCGGGCCGGTCTCCGGCTCCGGCACGTCCATGAGCCACAGGCCGGGCTCGGCATGCTGCTTGACAAGTGCCTTCATCGGGGCGGCTCCAGGCATCGTGACGGGGGACTGACCGAAGTCGGCTCGACAGCGCCGGTCGGCAGAGGTCAGTAGAGGTCGTTAGACCTGGACCAATCTGCCCATCCGTGACTTCGTAGTCCATCGAGGATTTCTTAAGCGGGCCAACAGCCCAGCTTCATGCCGGTCCGGCCATTCCGAGAGAGAACAGCCAGGACACTCAAGAACAGCACCGAAACAACACGAGCAACAACACGTTGTACGGCGAACGGGGACCGCTCAGGCCGGACGGCCCCCGCCCCGCCGGTCAGTCCATGCCGCGGATGCTGCGGGCGCGTCCCTTCGCGCCGCCGCTCTGGCGCGGTACACGCGATTCCAGGCGGTCCGGCAGATCGCCGGCGGAGGCGGCGGCCCGTCGGTCGGTGAGGGCGCTGAGCTGTGCGCGCAGGCTCTGGTTCTCCATGTACAGGTCGGCGAGCGCCCTGACCTTCGTACGCACCACCCATGGGTCCACGGGCTTGACCAGGAAGTCGGAGACCCCGAGGTCGTACGCACGGGCTGCCAGGTCGTCGTCCCTGCCCAGGCCGGTCATCAGCACGACCGGAAGATTGCGGGTGTGGTCGAGTCGCTTGAGATAGGCGAGCACCTCCAGGCCGTCCATCTGCGGCATCACCACATCGAGGATCACCACGGCGATGCCGCCGCGCAGAACCGTCTTCAGTGCTTCGTCCCCGCTGTGTGCACGTACCACCGGACGCCCCACGGGGCGTAACAGGCTCTCTATCGCGAAGAGGTTGTCCTCGCGGTCGTCCACAACCAGGATCTTCAAGGCACAACCCGCGTCCCCATTTGTGCCTCCCTCGACAGTCGGCCACATCAGCGTACGCCGCGCGAAACGGCTGGAGCAGCCCCGTCCTTGTCCTCCGGCTCCCGCGGGGCTTCGGGCGTAGGGGCAGTATGAAGCCTCGGGCGGCCTCAGGCACCAGGCGGGAACACGCCCCCTTCGTCCGGAATCGCGAACTGACCGGTCCGTAACCACAGCTGTTGCACCATCAGCCGCACTGGGCGGCGGGTTCAGGTCCCGGGATGGTCCCCTGTCGCCCCGTCCAGGAGCTCGCGCAGGATGTCCATATGGCCCGCGTGCCGTGCCGTCTCCTCCAGCATGTGGATGAGCACCCACCGCATCGAGACGGCGTCGCCGAACCACGCGGTGCCGAGGTCGTCCAGCGCCAGTTCGTCGATCGCTCTGTCCGCGGCTTCCCTGGCCCGGCCGTAGAAGGCGACGATGTCCGCCGCACTCTCGCCCGGCTCCACCCGCATATCGGCGTCGTCCTCGAGGTCCGGAAGCGGTTCCATCTCGCGTCCGAAGGTCTCGCAGAACCAGCCGTACTCCACGGCTGCGAGATGCTTCACCAGGCCCAACAGGCTCGTCCCCGACGGCGTCATGGGACGCCGCAACTGCTCCTCGTCGAGGCCATCCAGCTTCCACAGCACCACATCACGGTGCCGGTCGAGGCTGATGTGCAGGCTTTCCTTCTCGCCGCCGGTGAGGGGCACTCTTCTCGTCATGACCGAACCGTATGCGCCGGGTCCGACATCGCCTGGGCGTGTGCGTCGCCGCCACCCACAGGTCGCTCCCTCCTCAGACGCAGCCGCGCGAGCAGTCCCCGCCCGTAGGGACTGCGGCCGCTCCGGTGCACCGGCATCGGACGCGGACGCACAGGGATTTCGCGGTGCACCCGCCCGGATTCGTCCTTCGCGCCGGGCCGTGGCGCCGGACGCAGCTCGCGCGCCTCCCGCAGAGCGTGGGCCAGGCTCACCCGGTGCCAGAGGATCTCGTCGGGGTGGTCCGCCAGGAGCAGTCGCTCCACCACTTCCCTCGCGGCCGCTGACTCCGGTCGGCCCGGGACGAGTTCGGGCCGGAGCACGCGCAGGTGCGAGCGTTCGTAGGGATCGGGCACCACCTCGGCCAGTGTCGCCGAATCGAGTACCGAGGCGATCGCCGCCGCCTGCTGCCACGGGTCGTCGGTCCCGCGCAGCAGGAGTCCCAACCCCCGCCCCCGCCAGTTGCGTGCGCGCCGGTCCTCGCCGGCGTCGAGCATGGTCCGCAGCGCAGGTGGTGTTCTGCCGCTGAGGAGAGCGGGATTGGCGCGGGCGAACTCGCGCAGTTCTTCGGCCAGATAGAGCCAGACGACGGCACGGTAGCGGTTCAGATAGAACCGGATTGGCGTGAAATGGCCCGTGCGGGCGAGCCGGGTGAACCGCGCCGGGCTGATCGAGACCAGCCCCGAGCCCTCCATCGTGCCCACGGTCCGCACCCGCTCCCGCAGGGCGTCCGGGAACCCTTCGGCCTCTCGCAGCCGGTCGACCTCCTGCCGGTCGATCCTGGGCGGGCCGCCGCTCGCGCCGGGTGCGGTACGGACAAGGCCCAGCTGGACCGCGAGATCCAGCTCTCCCCGCTTGAGATCCAGCTCCTGGGCCGCCCGGCCCAGCGCCAGACTGCGCACGGCCGCGCCGGGCTTCGCTGCTTCCTTCACCGTCATGTCGGTCTCCCCCGTGAGGTGTGAATACTCTCGGTGACGACCGTAGCCGGATTCAGGCACATCACGCCCGGCCTGTGGATAACTTGGCGGCCACCCCACGGATCGAGCGCTGACAGGCCGAATTCCCCCAGCTCAGAGGGATGTTCCGCCCGGCTGCCTGACCGCGACGCCCAGATGCTCGCCGACCCGGTTCACCATCAGCGTCATCTCGTACGCGACCTGACCGACGTCGGCCTCGGCCGCGCTCAGTACGCAGAGGCAGCTTCCCTCACCGGCCGCCGTGACGAAGAGCAGCGCTTCGTCGAACTCGACCATGGTCTGCCGCGCCTTGCCCGCGCGGAAATGACGTCCGGACCCGCGCGCGAGGGAGTGCAGACCGGAGGAGACCGCGGCGAGATGTTCCGCGTCCTCCCGGGCGAGTCCCGTGCTCGCGCCCGTGACCAGACCGTCGTTGGACAGCACCAATGCGTGCCGTATGTGCTCGATCCTCTTCGTCAGGTCGTCCAGCAGCCAGTCAAGTCCCTTGTCCAGCGCCATGGTCGGTCCTCCCCGCTCGTACGTTCCCCGTTGCCCTGCGTTTGCCCGTAAGCCTTTCGTACGCACGACGACTCGGCAAGGTGCGCCTAGCCGACCGAATCGAGCAGCCGGGCAGTGTGCATTCGACCGGCATATTCGACCAGGCGTACGAGCACCTCTTTCCCGGAGTCGCGGTCTCGCACGTCGCACAGCACCACTGGTGTCCCACGGTCGAGATCGAGGGCGCGCGAGACTTCGTGCGCCCCGTAGGTGCGGGCGCCGGCGAAACAGTTGACCGCGACGACGAAGGGGATCCTGCGGTGCTCGAAGTAGTCGACAGCGGGAAAGCAGTCCACGAGGCGGCGGGTGTCGGCGAGGACCACCGCTCCCAGGGCACCCTGCGAAAGCTCGTCCCACAGGAACCAGAAGCGGTCCTGTCCGGGGGTCCCGAAGAGATAGAGGGACAGGCCGGAGCGGATGGTGATGCGCCCGAAATCCATGGCGACGGTCGTCGTGGACTTCTGGTCGACTCCCCCGGTGTCGTCGACCGTACTGCCCGCCTGACTGAGCTGTTCCTCGGTACGCAGGGGACGGATTTCACTGACCGCGCCGACCAGCGTGGTCTTGCCGACGCCGAATCCGCCGGCGACGAGTATTTTCAGCGCGAGGGCGGTGGTATCCCCGTCGGTGCTGTGAGAGCTCTCGGAAGCCATCGGTAACTTCTCTCGGGAGTGATATTCGCTGGCGGGTGGTGCGGGGTGCGTCGAGGATCGGGGCATGCCCTTCTTCCTGGAGACCGGCCGTATGGCCCTTCGCCCTCTCGGCGAGGCCGACGTGGACCATCTGCTCGGCCTCGACAACGACCCCGAGGTCATGCGTTTCATCAACGGAGGCAGGCCGACCACCCGGGAGGCGGTCCTGACCGAGTCGCTGCCGCGATTCCTCCACCACTATCCGTGCATCGGAAATCGGGGATTCTGGGCGGCCCAGGAGCGGTCCACCCATGAATTTCTGGGCTGGTTCGAACTCAAGCCGCTTGACGACCACAGCGCGGCGGAGGTCGAACTCGGATACCGCCTCGGCCGGGCCGCGTGGGGCCACGGTTATGCGACGGAGGGTGCGATCGCCCTGGTCCGCAAGGCATTCACGGAGTTCGGCGTCGAGCGGGTGACCGCGAACACGATGGCGGTCAACGCCCGTTCGCGGCGTGTGATGGAAAAGGCGGGTCTGAGCTATGTCCGGACCTTCTTCGAAGAGTGGCCGGAGTCCATCGAAGGCTCCGGGCTCGGCGATGTCGAATACGCCCTGACCAGGGCCGACTGGGAACGGGGTGCTTGAGGCCAGAGGGAGTACGCCGGACAGGACCTAGAGGGCCCTCAGTCCCTCGATCACCTCCCTGAGGATCTTCTCGTCGGGCAGTTGAGCCGGTGGTACGGGGCGGCTGACCCGGACGAATCCCGCTTCGAGCAGATCTCCGAGAAGGACCCGGACGACGCCGACCGGCAGATCGGCGTCGGCGGCTAGTTCCGCGACGGACTGGGTCTCGCAGAGGCAGAGCGTGAGCAGCGCCCGGTGTTCGGGGCCGAGCAGGGACTCCTCGGCGGGGCCGGGCGCATCCGCCGCGATGTCGACGAGCGCGATGAGGTCGAACCGCACATTGCTGGGGCCCGGCTTGGTCCGCCCGCCCGTCATCGCGTACGGACGCACCAGCGGCCCGGCATCGGCGTCGTACCACTGGCTGTCGGCGATGTCGGCCGTCTCCCGCCCGTCGGCCGCACCCAGGACATCGCCCGGCGCGTCGTTTCTGCCTCTCGCCTCGGTCATGGCAGTCACGTCGCGATGATGCGCGGCGGGGTCCGCAGGTGCTCGCCGACACGTTTGACCAGGCGGGCCATCTCATAGGCGATCAGGCCGATGTCGGCGACGACGGACGTGAGGACGGCCAGGCAGGAACCGTCACCCGCGGCCGCCACGAAGAGGAAGCCGTCGTCCATCTCGACCATCGTCTGGCGCACGCCTCCGGCGTGGAAGTGACGTCCCGCTCCCTTGGCAAGGCTGTGGAATCCGGAGGCGACGGCCGCCAGATGCTCGGCGTCCTCACGCGTCAGCGCAGTCGAAGCGCCCACCGGCAGGCCGTCGTTGGACAGCACGACCGCGTGGCGGACGTCGCGGACGCGCAGGACAAGGTCGTCCAGCAGCCAGTCGAGGTCGCCGGTGGTGGGGCGGGCTACGGCTGACTCGTACTCGGTCATGTTCTGTCTCCTTCGCTGCCGGGGGCGGCCGTTCCGGGCGCGGCTCCGCCGCCCCGGGTCCAGCCGTTGCGGTACGCCGTCATGCGGTCCCGTACCTGTTCGGGGGTGCGCTCCGGGGTGTCCTCGGTGCCTGCCGCGGCGTCCTCCGGCTCCTCGGCCGGGGGCTCTTCACGCAGCTGCGGGACGAGGTGTGCCTGCCGGACCCGGCGCGGGAGTTCGCCGTTCTCGGGCTGCGGCGGGGCCCCGCGCAGGCGCAGGGCGGTGACGCCGGGCGGCCGGGTGGGGATCTCGGGCTGGGCCGCGAGGGCGGGACGGGGGGCCGGTGCCGCTACGGGTGCGCTCTTCGTACGAGGGGCCCGCTCGGGCCGCCCGGCCGGAGCCTCGTCCGATGCCACGGCACGGCGGGAGCCGGGCGGGGCGGTCAGCGCGCTCTGCAGCAGCGAGGTGGGCAGCAGCACAACCGCGGTGGTGCCGCCGTACGGCGAGGTGCGCAGATGGACCTTGATCTCGCGGCGAGAGGCGAGCCGGCTGACGACGAAGAGGCCGAGCCGGTCGCTGTCGAAGAGGTCGAGGGCTTCGGACTCCTCCAGTCTGCGGTTGGCCTCGGCCAGGGTGTCCTTGCCCATGCCGAGGCCGCGGTCCTCGATCTCCAGGGCGTAGCCGTTGCCCACGGGCTCTCCGCTGACGCGCACCTTGGTGTGCGGCGGGGAGAACTGGGCTGCGTTCTCGACCAGTTCGGCCAGCAGATGCGTGACGTCCGCGACGGCGGCGCCGACGACCGCGCTCTCCGGGAGCTGCCGCACCTCCACGCGCGCGTAGTCCTCGATTTCGGAGACGGCGGCCCGTACGACGCTGGTCAGCGGGACGGGCATGCGCCAGGCGCGTCCGGGCGCGGCGCCGGACAGAATGATCAGGCTCTCCGCGTGCCGCCGCATACGGGTGGTCAGGTGGTCGAGACGGAAGAGGTCTCCGAGCTCGTTCGGGTCGTCGGCGCGGCGCTCCATGGTGTCCAGCAGGGTGAGCTGGCGATGGACCAGGATCTGGCTGCGACGGGCGAGATTGACGAAGACTCCGGAGATGCTTCCGGCGAGTTCGGCGCGTTCGACGGCGGCGCTCAACGCGGCGCGGTGGACGGTTCCGAGCGCCTCGCCGACCTGACCGATCTCGTCCTCTGCGGCGAGTCCCGGCGGGGCCTCGGCGTGGATGTCGATCTCTTCGCCGGTACGCAGCCTGCGCATGGCCTGCGGAAGCCTGTACCGGGCGATCCTGAGTGCGCTGTTGCGCAGGCTGATCAGTTCGACGACGAGGCCGCGGCCGATGCGTACGGAGATGACCAGCGAGGCTGCGACCGCGGCGAGTCCGAGGAGCACGCCCGCGCCCGCCGGAGTCAGGAGCCCACCCGCGACGGGATCGGCCCGGTCGGCGGCGCTGATGCGGGCGTCGTCCTCGATGGCACGCATCCCGTCGCCGACGGAAGCGTGGGCCTTGTCCCAGGCGTCGGCCGGAACGATCTGTGCCGCCTTGCGGCCCACGGGAGCTTCGAGGACCTTGTCCTCGGCCGTTTCCAGTTGCCGGTAGTCGCTCTGTGCGGCGAGTTCACGCCAGGCCGTGCGCTCGGGGCCGCGCAGATCGGTGACGGTCGATTCGGTGAGGCTTCTACGGGTCGAGACAGCCCCGGTGAACAGCCGAAGGCGCTCCGCGGCAAGGGACTTGCTGAGCTGTGCCGAGCCCAGGAGCGCGTCCTCACGGGCGAGCATTTCGCCGGCCCGGGCGAACTCCAGCAGGACGCGGGCGTCGGATCCTGGTCCTGCGTCCTGGATGCCCGTGAGCGCTCCGGAGACGCCGAAGGCGGAGGTCACGGTTGCGGTGTACTGCTCGTAGGTGGCGTCCCACGTGGCCTTGTGGTCGAGGACGGCGCTGCGCAGGGTACGCAGTTTCTCGGCGCGCGTGACGAACTGGTCGAGCCGTACCGCCACTCCGGCCGGGATTCCGCCGCCCGCCGCGACGGTCGTCGCGTCGTCGATGTGCAGCCTGCGCACCGCGTCATCGGTGTGCCGTGCTTCCTGCTGGAGTGCGGCGGCACGCTCGTCGGACGGGGCTGCGACCTGCCGTACCGCCGCACGCCGTTCGGCCTGCAGGGCGGCGACGGCGGCTGCGACCGGTTCGCGGACCTGGGCGTCGACGCGCTGCAACTGGCGTAGCCGCGACACCTCCTGGGCGGTGCTGACCGTGGCGAATCCCCAGAGGGCGAGCAGCGAGACGACGGGCACCATCAGCAGGGAGATGATCTTCGCCCGCACGGTTCGGGGGCGCGGCAGCCATCGTCCGCGGGCGCGGGTGGGGGGCACCGGTATGTCCTGCGGTTCCTGTCCGGTGTGTTCGACTGCGGGCGGCCCTGCGTGGGCCCGTCGTCCGCGGGCGGCCGGCGCTGGTGGCAGCGTGGGCGGCGGCGTCGGGTCGGCGCCCGGGATCCTGGGGGGTGTGCGCATGGCCTCCTCGTTCCGGTTACGGGGCTGGGGGTGCAGCAGCGGGCCGGCTAGGGCCTGTCGTTCGGATCTTGCCGGGCTCGCGTGCCCTGGCACGCACATCTGCTGCGTTGTCGTCAGTCGCCGACGCTCCGCGTCGGCTCCTTCCTCCGCCTTGCATCTGCACGCACCAGACCCCGCTCACTGATCCGGCCTGATCCAAAAGACAGGCCCTAGGCCGTGACGGTGGTGGTGGCGTTCGGGGCCTCGGCAGATCCGGAACCAGGCCCGGACCCGGACTCGTCATCGGCCCCGGATCCGGCTTCCAATCCGGCTTCAGATCCGGCTTCGGGCCGGGCGGCCGACGTGTAGGCGGCGCGCTCGCGTGCCGTCGGCGAGAGCGCGACGAACGCCGAGGTGACAAAGAGGTACGACCCGAGGCCGACGGCGAGGGGGAAGATGAACTGCATCGCCGTGGCCCCGGGCAGCTCGTCACCGGAAGGGACGACCTGCACGCTGACCGCGAGCATTCCGGTGTAATGCATGCTGCTGACCGCCGCTCCCATGACGAGCGACGCGACAGCGACCGCGACCGGCGACTTGATGTTCAGCGCGGCCCACAGGGCAGCGGTCGCGGCGACCACGGCGATGACGACGGAGAGCACGACGAGCAGCGGGTCGTAGTGCACCGAGCCGTGCAGCCGAAGGGCCACCATGCCCAGATAGTGCATGCTGGCCACGCCGAGCCCGGTCGTGAGCCCGCCGACCAGCAGCGCGCGGACGCGGTCACCGCCGAAGCCGACGCAGAACACTCCGGCGCCGACGACGAGCATCGCGACGAGCAGGCTGAGGATGGTCAACGGCACGTTGTAGCGGATGTCGGTGCCGCGCACGGCGAAGCCGAGCATCGCGACGAAGTGCATCGTCCAGATGCCGGTGCCGATCGCCGACGCTGCGGTGATCAGCCAGTTGCGGCGGGAGCGGCCGCTCGCGCCGAGCGCGCGCACGGTGCAGCGCAGTCCGAGGGCGGCGCCGATGACGGCCATCGCGTACGACAGCACGGGGGTCAGCAGGCCGAAGGCGGCGTGGTCCAGGTGTCCCATGGCTCAGGGACGCTAGACCCGTAGGGGGCGTGCACTGGGGGCGCATTTCGAAAGCTGATGGAATATGACAGAGAGACGTTCCAGAACGATCGTGCCGCGCTCGAACGTGTGCACCGAACGCTCGAGCGAGGCATGGGGGATCATGTCCTCATGGCCGACGACCACGTAGACGACCACACGCATGTGCAGGAGTTCTTCAGCGCCCGCGCCGCGGACTGGGACGCCCGATTCCCCGACGACGGTCCGGCCTACGCCGCCGCGGTCGCCGAGCTCGGTCTGCGCCCCGGCGACGCCGTCCTCGACGCGGGTTGCGGCACCGGGCGCGCCCTGCCGCCCCTGCGCTCCGCCGTCGGACCGCGGGGGACGGTGATCGGTGCGGATCTGACGCCCGCGATGCTGGACGCGGCGGCGCAGGCCGGGCGCGGGAGCAGCGGGCAGCTGCTGCTCGCGGATGTCGCCCGGCTGCCGCTGCGTACAGAGTCGCTGGACGCCGTGTTCGCCGCGGGCCTGATCGCCCACCTGCCCCAACCTGCCGTGAATCTGGGCGAGTTGGCACGGGTGGTGCGGCCGGGCGGAAAGCTGGCACTGTTCCACCCCATCGGCCGCGCGGCCCTCGCCGCCCGCCACGGCAGACAGATCACCGATGACGATCTGCGCGCGGAGCCCAATCTCCGCCCCCTGCTGGCCGGTTCGGGCTGGCAGATGGTCTCCTACACCGACGAGGACGCCCGCTTCCTCGCACTGGCGGTCCGTCAGGACTGAAGCGTCGGGACCCGCGAGGACTCAGCCGTCGCGACGGCCCGTACGAAAGCGGTCGGGTTGTCGAACATGACGTTGTGACCGGCGTCCGGGGCCGTCACCACCCGTACGCCGGAGGTCACCAGCTCTTCGTGCCCGGCGAGTTCACCACTCTTCTCTCCCTGTACGTAGGTGCGCTCGGCGGGCAGGTCCATCAGCATCCGGCGCATCGTGGGCCGCGTGCCGCGGATCAGACCGGTCGCGCTGCGGTGCAGGCCGAGCGGGTCCGCCAGGCGCATGGTCGCCGCCCAGGCCGGGCCCACCCGCTTCAGCACGCGCGAGAAGCCGCCGCCGTTGACGAATTCGTCCTCGCTGTACGTGGAGATCCCACTGCTGCCCGCCGTCTGAGGCGGGTCGGGATCGAGGTTGGCCTCCGTGACGACCAGCCGCGCCACCAGCTCGGGGCGGCGGTACGCCAGCACGATGGCCACCGATCCGCCCATGCTGTGCCCGACGATCTCGGCGCCGCGGACCTCCGCCTCCTCGAGCACGGCAGCGAGCGCAGCCGCATGGTCCTCCAGCGAGTAGCCGAAGTCGGCCGGCCGGTCACTGAGTCCGTGACCGGGCAGGTCCACGAAGAGCGAGCGGCGTCCGGCCAGTTCGCGGCTTGCCGCGATATGCGCGTGGTACGCCGCCGAGGCCGCGCCGAGCCCGTGTACGTACACCGTCGCCGGGCCGTCCCCCGCCGCTTCCGTCCAGCGAATGAGGCTGCCCCGCGCATCGAATCGGGCGTGTCGCACCGTCACTCCCCCCTGTTCGTCGACGTTCTCGTTGTCCGTCGAAGCTCTCGTTCTCGCTCGCAGCATACATCGGTGGCGATGTATGGCGATACCGATGTACACCGCCGATGCGGCACAATGCGAGCATGCTCGAGCTCGCGATCCTCGGATTCCTCCATGACGCCCCGCTGCACGGCTACGAACTGCGTAAACGCATCACCGCTCTGACCGGGCACGTGCGGCCGGTCGCCGAGAGCACGCTGTATCCCGCGATCAAGAGGCTCGAAAAGGCGGGCCTGCTGGCGCGCGAAACGCAGCCAGGGTCGGTCGCCGCGCCCCGACATGTCCTCAGCCTCACCGACGAGGGCCGGCGCGAACTGCTGCGCCGTCTCGCGGAGCCCGCACAGCTCGACATCACCGACGAGAACCGGTGGTTCACCCTCCTTGCCTTCCTGCGGCACCTTGAGGACACGGAGGCTCAGTCGGTCGTACTGCGCCGGCGGCTGGCATTCCTCGAGGAGCCCGCCAGCTTCTTCTACGAGGGCGATCGGCCGCTGCGGGCCGAGGAGTTGGACGATCCCTTCCGCCGCGGCATCCTCACGATCGCGCGAGCCACCAGCGAGGCGGAGCTGACGTGGCTGCGCACCACGATCCGCGCCCTCGGCAGGTAGCGCGCCGTTCTCCTTTCGGTCGCCCCAGTTCCAACTCCGCGCAGGGATGCCAGACTTGGAAGATCGGCGGCGACCCTCGCCCTGGGGAAAGGTGGTCCGGGTGTTCAACCGACTCCGCAGGCTCCGCAAGTTCCTCGCATACCGCCCCGAGGAGATGCCGGCAGCCCGGCCTCCAACGCGGCAGCACAACATCTTCGAGGCCGCGGCCGTCTATGTGTCGGGATGCGCCGAGGACGATCAGGACCAGATCGACGAGGCGGTGACCTGGGTGTCCCCCGAGGCGCTGTCCTTCGGGATCAACGAGCTTGCCTGCCGGGCGGTCATCGCCCTCGCCCGCGAGCGGGACGAGTCGCCGCAGACGGTGGCCCGTAGTCTGCTCGGCCTGCCCGCCGCGTGACCTGTGCAGGGGCCCGTGCGGAACGAGCCGAATCACTTTCCGTCCGCAGCCCCTCGACGGCCGGGTTACCCACTGGTTAAGGTGCGCCGACGAACGATCGGATGGGGAGGGTGACGTGGCCGGGACGGACGACGCCGTCGACGAGGACGCGCTGTATGTGCTGACCGCGCTGCTGCTGACGCCTGCGCAGTACCCGAGCGTGCTCGGCGACGACTACCCCGCCGCATGCGCGGCCCTGGGCCTTACGCCGTACGCCGAGGGGTACGGCCTGGTGCTCGGTCAGGACTCCGGCGGGGCCCGCTGGACGGTCGTGGTCGACGACGTGTCCCTCGTCGCCGTCGCGATCGCGTCCTGGGACTGCGGCATGGACTACGACCTGTCCCCCGGCGAGAGTTCGGTGGTCTCCGCGCTGCCCGGCTGGCCGTTGGCCGTCGCGGTCGCGGCGCCCGGCGTGCCCGAGCCGCACGACCCGGAGCCCGAAGAGGGCGACCGGGCACCGCTGACGCCGCCCGACACCACGGTGTGGGGACCCGCCCAGCGCCGGCTGGGGGCTGACGAGATCGCGCTCCAGTGGGCGGAGTGGCGACAGCAGATCGACGACGCGGACCTGGCGTCTGCGGACACTCCCGAGGGCGGAGAGCCCGAGGGCGACAAGCCTGAGGGGGGACGGCGCGAGGGCGGCAAGCACGAGGGGCACGAGGGCGTACAGCGGGCGCTCAAGGAGGCCCGCGGCTATGTGGACTCGGCCCCGCCGGTCGGGCGGGTCCGCTCCAGTTTCGCGCCCGGCGGAGCGCGCACCCTGCGCGCCGACGGCCCCGGCTGGTCCATGGTCGCCAGGACCGACGACATCGCTTTCGTCCTGCTGGACGAGGAGCCGTGCGAGGTGATTCCGGTGGGTCGTGGGGCCAGACTGCCCACGCTGCTGGAAGCGCTCGACAAGATGGCCGTACGCCCGTCCTGAGGACCGGCGACGCGCACGCATAGCAGTTACGGGGAGGAACCGGCATGCCGGACAGTGCAGTTGAGGGACAGACCTCCGACGGGCAGGACGGGCTGGTCGTGTGCCGCCCGGTCGGCCGGGTCGTCGGCGGCCGCAGCGCGGTCGAGGACGACGACTGGGGTCTGGAGAGCGCGGTGATCCGGCTCGACGGCACGCAGTTCGGGCCCGATGCACTGGCCGGGCTCGAGGACTTCTCGCATCTGGAGATCGTGTACCACTTCGACCGGGTGGTGCCGGACAAGATCCAGACGGGCGCTCGTCACCCGCGCGGCAACAAGGACTGGCCGCTGGTGGGGATCTTCGCCCAGCGGGGCAAGAACCGCCCGAACCGGCTGGGTGTTTCCCGCTGCCGGCTGGTGAAGGTCGACGGACTCGACATCCATGTGACCGGGCTGGACGCGGTGGACGGCACGCCGGTCCTCGACATCAAGCCGTATATGGCGGAGTTCGGTCCGATCGGCGAAACGGTGCAGCCGCACTGGTCGGTCGAGCTGATGCGTGACTACTACTGACGGCGTCGGGTGAGGCGGCGCACCGTCCGCGGACAGTGCGCCCGAAACCCCACCGTGGCCCCTAGGGGTGTCTTTTGGATCAGGCTGGATCAGTGAGCGGGGTCTGGCGTGGTGCATCGCAAGGCGGAGGAAGGAGCCGACGCGGAGCGTCGGCGACTGACGACAACGCAGCGTGGGGCACCTCCCGTGCCCGAAGGGCTACGGGGGAGTGCGTGCCAGGGCACGCGAGCCCGGCAAGATCCGAAAGACACCCCCTAGACCCGGTCGAGCGGCACGTGGAGCCCGTCCGGCAGCTCGACGGCTATCGCGTCCCCTGGCCTGACGACTCCGCCGGTCCTGACGATGCTCATGATCCCCGCCTTGCGCACGATGTTGCCGTCGTCGTCCCTGCCGACGACCTGCTTGAGCAGGCCGCCCTGGAAGGCGTCGATCTGCAGGCAGGGGTTGCGCAGCCCGGTGATCTCCACTTGCGCCTCGTCGCCCAGCCGCAGCACGGTGCCGGTGGGCAGTGCGAGCAGGTCGATACCGCTCGTGGTGATGTTCTCGCCGAGGTCGCCCGGGGCAACATCGAAACCGGCCTCGCCCACCTCCTTGAACAGCTCCTCGTGGATGAGGTGGACCTGGCGGAGATTGGGCTGGGTCGGATCCTGCGCGACGCGGGAGCGGTGCTTGACGGTCACCCCCGCGTGCACATCGCCCTCCACCCCGAGCCCGGCGAGCAGCGTGATGCTGTCCCGGTTCGGCTTGGTGAACGTGTACTCGCCGTTGCTGCTGACCGTCCTGACAGTTCCGCCCATCGCTGCGGAGCCCCCTCTTCCGTGCCGGTGATCGTCTTCGACTCTACCCGGCACGGATCGAGAGTTACCAGGTCAGCGGCCGATCTCCTTGCGGGAGACCCGGCGCAGCCTGCGGCGCTGGCTGGGGTCGAGCATGAAATACGCCACCGCGGGGACTCCGAGCACCACGAGCAGCGACAGCCATCCGATCAATGGCATCAGGAGCAGGCCTACGGCCACTCCCCCTATGACGAGCTTTGTACGTGTCGACATCTCGACGCCTCCATTCGCGGCCTTGGCCGCTCCTGCTGTCAGAACGTGCACGCACGTCCCACGGTTCCACTATGCGTCGGCGCGCAGCGGTTCGCCGACCTCGTGCATATGGGTCAGTGCCTGCCGGTACGACTCCACGAGCCCTGTCTCGGTGTAAGCGACACCGAGCGACCGGCAGTGGGCGCGTACGAGCGGCTGCGCGAGCCTCAGATGAGGGCGGGGCATGCTCGGGAAGAGATGGTGCTCGATCTGGTAGTTGAGCCCGCCCAGGAACCAGTCGGTGACCGGGTTGCCGCGGACATTGCGGGAGGTCAGGACCTGTCGGCGCAGATGACCCCAGCGCTCGGCGCTCTTCTCGTCGGGCATCTCCATGCCCTTGTGGTTGGGCGCGAAGGCCATGCCCAGGTGGAGGCCGAGCAGCATCTGGTGAATGAGCGCGAAGACCACGGCGTGGCCGAGCGGCATGGTGGTGAGCAGCAGGGTGGCGTACGCGACGACATGAGCGAGGAGCAGCAGGCCCTCCGTGGCGCGTGCACGCCTGGACTGGCGGGCGCCGGCCTCCTTGGAGAAGACGGCCTGGAATCCGTAGATCTTGAGGGCGATGCCTTCGAGGGTGGTCAGCGGGAAGAAGAGCCAGGCCTGGTGGCGGGTGAGCAGGCCGCGGAACCCGGTGCGGCCCTTGGCCTGCCTCTGTGTGAAGACCAGGATGTCGGCGGCGACGTCCGGGTCCTTGTCCGTGTGATTCGGGTTGGCATGGTGTCGGTTGTGCTTGTCGTTCCACCATTCCTGGCTCATGCCCAGGAGCAGATTGGCGTGGATGAGCTGGATGATCCGGCTCTTGCGACGGTCGCCGGTTATTTGTGAGTGCCCGGCGTCGTGGCCGAAGAAGGCTGACCGGGTGGAAAGCACCGCGAGCAGCGGCGCGAGCAGCAGGACCCACCAGGATCCGCCGATGAGAGCCATGCCGGTGATCACTGCGGCGAGGCCGAGCAGATTCACCGTGATGCCGCGGGCGTACCAGCCGGTGCGGCGTTCCAGCAGGCCCTGCTCCTTGACGGTCCGCAGGAGTGGCGCGAATTCACTTCCCGCGCTCCGCCCGCGCCCGGCGTCGGGCGTCGGTGGCGCGAGGGTGGCAGTGGCCTGAGGCATGGCGATCTCCGGTCTGTGGGCCGTGCGCTGGTATGTGTGCGCTGCTGTGAGCACTGCGCTGACCTGAGCAAACGTATGGATCGGTGCCCCTTCGCGACCATGGCGCCACCACCCGGACAGGTCTGGGGCCAGCCCGGGGCCGGAGGTGGTGCTGGCTACACCCCTACGGGTCGAAGTGAGCTACGTCACGGCCTCGTCGCCTCCGTCCGGGCCACGGCGCGGAGTACCCTCGGCGGCTCCGGCCCGCAGTAGTCAAATTTGAGGAATGCGTCATCGCTGTGCACAAGCCCCTTGTGGCAACGCCCTCCCCGGTCACCGAACCTCGACTCGTTCCCTCCGATCTCCCCCAACTCGTCCGCTGCTCCGTGGTCTTCGTGCCCGGGGACCCGGCCCGCACCGGACGCGTGGCTTTCTTCCGTCCCGACGGCGGCGAGGTCCTCCGTCCCGATCGCGGCGAGCCCCCGGTCGCGTCCGGCGCCGTCGAGCCGCTGACCGTGGTCGGGGACGACGTACGCCCGCAGGCCGTACGGGCGTTGCTGCTGCCCGTACGAGAGGCACTGCCGGTCCTCACCAGGGCGCGGGCCGACGCGGAAGCCTCCCCGGCGGCCGCCTTCTGGGGTGCGGCGACGATCCTCGCCCTTCAACTGGTCGCGCGCGGGCTGCTGTTGCCAGGGCTGACCTCCACCGATCACGATGCCTGGCGCGCAGGCCCGCTGACCCCGCAGGACCTTGAGCGGGTGCGCACGCTCGCGGCCTCGATGCCGCCCACCGCCCACGCCGTGCCGCTGGATGCGGCGGCCGACCCCCTGCTCCTGCCCGAACCCGAGCGGCTGCTGCGCGCCTTCCTCGACGCGGTCGCGGACGGGCTGCCGCGGACACCCGCGGCCCCGATCGCCGTGGGCGGCCCGGCGTTCGCCGCGCACGAGCCGCAGCTGCTGCCCGGCCAGCGGGCCTGGGCAGCAGCTGTCGCCGCCGGCCATGACGCCGGCGTACGGCTCTCCCTGCGTATCGAACTGCCGGGCCTGGAACAGTCCGAGGGCGAAGGACCGGCCTTCAGTGCCGTCCTGCAGATGCACAGCGTCAGCGATCCGACGCTCGTCTCGGACGCCTCCGAGGTCTGGGCCGGTCGGTCCGCCGGGGGATTCGGGCCGCGCGCGCGGATGGACGCCCTGCTGGCGCTGCGCCGTGCCGCCCGCGCCTGGGCGCCGCTCACGCCGCTGCTCCATGCCGCAGTGCCCGACGCTATCGAGCTCGCCGACGACGAGATCACCGAGCTGCTGGGCGAGGCGGCCAGGACACTGGCGACTACCGGTGTCCAGGTCCACTGGCCCAAGGAGATGGCGCGCAAGCTCACCGCTCGCGCCGTGATCGGCCCGCCCGACGAGGAGAACGCCGCAGGCCCGCAGAAGGAGGAGTCCGGGCTGCCCTCCTTCCTGTCCGCCGACGCGCTGCTGGCCTTCAACTGGTGGTTCGCACTGGGCGATCAGCAGCTCACACGCGCCGAGCTCGACCAACTCGCCGAAGCAAACCGCCCCGTCGTACGACTGCGTGACCAGTGGGTGCTCATCGACCCGGAGGAGGCCAGGCGCGCCCGCGAGAGCCAGGATCGCAAGGTGACTCCCGTCGATGCGCTCGGCGCCGTACTGACCGGATCCACCGAGGTCGACGGCCGCCGTATCGACGTACAGGCGTCGGGGTGGCTGGCGCGGCTGCGCGACCGGCTCGCCGACCCCGAGGGCGGACAGCAGGAGATCGGCCAGCCGGACGCGCTCGCCGCGACGCTGCGCGACTACCAGCTGCGCGGCCTCAACTGGCTGAACCGGATGACCTCGCTCGGACTCGGCGGCTGTCTCGCCGACGACATGGGCCTGGGCAAGACCATCACGCTCATCGCGCTCCATCTGCACCGGCAGACCGACGATTCGGCCGCGGGCCCCACCCTCGTCGTCTGCCCGACGTCCCTGATGGGCAACTGGCAGCGCGAGATCGAGAAGTTCGCGCCCGGCACCCCCGTACGCCGCTTCCACGGCCCATCGCGCAGCCTCGACTCCCTCGCCGACGGGGAGTTCGTCCTCACGACATACGGCACGATGCGGCTCGACGCCGGGAGGCTCGGCCAGGCGGCCTGGGGCATGGTCGTCGCCGACGAGGCGCAGCATGTCAAGAACCCGTACTCCGCCACCGCCAAGCAGCTGCGCACCATCGGCGGGAAGGCGCGGGTCGCACTCAGCGGCACGCCCGTCGAGAACAATCTCTCGGAGCTGTGGGCGATTCTCGACTGGACCACACCCGGACTGCTCGGCAGGCTCGGCACCTTCCGTACGCGCTATGCCCAGACCGTGGAGGGCGGCAACGATCCGGCCGCGGCCCGCCGACTGGCCGCGCTGGTCGGGCCGTTCCTGCTGCGCAGGCGCAAGTCCGACCCGGGCATCGCGCCCGAACTGCCGCCCAAGACCGAGACCGACCGGGCCGTGTCGCTCACCAAGGAGCAGACCGGCCTGTACGAGGCGGTGGTACGGGAGACCCTCGCCGCGATCTCGGAGGCGGGCGGTATGGAGCGGCGCGGTCTGGTGGTCAAGCTGCTCACCGCGCTCAAGCAGATCTGCAACCACCCGGCGCAGTACTTGAAGGAAGGCAGCCTGAAGGAGGAGCGGCCCCGGATCGCCGGCCGCTCGGGGAAGCTGGAGCTGCTGGACGAGCTGCTCGACACGATCCTTGCGGAGGACGCGAGCGTGCTGGTCTTCACGCAGTACGTGCAGATGGCGCGGCTGCTCGAACAGCATCTGGCGGCGCGCGGTGTACGGACCCAGTTCCTGCACGGCGGCACGCCGATCGCCGATCGCGAGGCGATGGTGAACCGCTTCCAGGACGGTGAAGTCCCGGTCTTTCTGCTGTCGTTGAAGGCGGCAGGCACCGGGCTGAACCTCACCCGGGCCGAGCATGTCGTGCACTACGACCGCTGGTGGAACCCGGCCGTGGAGGCTCAGGCCACCGACCGCGCGTATCGCATCGGCCAGGACCGGCCGGTCCAGGTCCACCGGCTGATCGCCGAGGGAACCATCGAGGACCGGATCGCGGAGATGCTGGCACGCAAACGGGAGCTGGCGGACTCGGTACTCGGCTCGGGCGAGACCGCGCTGACGGAACTGACCGACGCAGAGCTGGCGGATCTGGTCGAGCTGCGAGGGAGCGGACGATGAGCGAGGAGACCGAGAGGGAGCGGACGTTCGCCGCGCTGCCGCCCGCGCACGGCCGGGGCTTCGCCCAGAGCTGGTGGGGCCAGTCCTGGCTCAAAGCGCTGGAAGACACGGCGCTCGACGGCCAGCAGCTCAAGAAGGGCCGCAGGCATGCCCGCGAGGGCGCGGTGGGTGCGGTGTCCGTGCGTCCCGGGCGCATCACCGCTGTCGTACGGGACCGCGACGGCACCGCACAGCGCAGCGATGTGCTGCTCCAGGAGCTGACCGCGGCCGAGTGGGATCGCTTCCTGGACATGGCCGTCGACCGTGCGGGGCATATCGCGGCGCTCCTGGACCGCGAGATGCCACCGCATCTGGTGGAGGACGCTGCGGCGGCCGGGGTCGAACTCCTGCCGGGGATCGGCGATCTGGAGCCCGAGTGCACCTGCGGGGCCTGGGACCACTGCCCGCACACGGCGGCCCTGTGCTACCAGGTGGCGCGGCTGCTCGACCAGGATCCGTTCGTGCTGTTGCTGATGCGGGGGCGCGGGGAGCGCAGTCTCCTGGACGAGTTGCAGATACGGAGTGCGGCGCGGGCGGCCGCAACCTCACCGGAGCCGGAGGATGAGCAACCGGCCGGCGTGCGGGCCGACGAGGCGTTCGCGGCGCGGGGCATCCTGCCTCCGCTGCCCACTCCCCCGCCGGTACCGGAGGAGCCGGGACTGCCGCCGGCCCTGGACACCGAGACCCCTCCGGGACCGGGCCTCGACGCCGAGGCGCTGGAGTTCCTGGCAGCGGACGCGGCGGCGCGGGCGCACCGGATGCTCATCGACGCACTGTCGGCCGGGCATCAACAGCAGCCTGTCGAGCCGGAGTTGACTCAGGACCAGGATGCGGTGCGGCTGGCGGCCGCAGCGCCCGGACCGGCGATCGCGGGACGTCTCGCCGCGGGAACGGACCGGCAGCGCACCGAGCTGGAACTGGCCGTCCGTGCCTGGCACTTCGGCGGTGCGGCCGCGCTCCCGGTGCTGGACGAGGGGTGGACGCCGGAGCCCGACGTGCTCGCCCGGGCGCGCACAGCGCTCGACGAGGCGTGGGAGGAGGCCGACCGGCCGCAGTTGCGGGGAACGGGCCCGGGCCGCTGGACGGTGGTTGGCGCGGATGCGCAGCTGCGCCTTTCGCGTGACGGCCGTTGGTGGCCGTACCGCAAGGAGCGGGGCCGCTGGGCTCCGGCCGGCCCGGCGGACCACGACCCGGCGGCGGCGCTGGCGGTGCTCAGCAACGAGAGCGGACGAACCGAGGACAGCGCGGCCTGAGTGTCAACGGCGCGCCTGGCCTGCGAGTGCCTTCGCGACCTTTCCGGCCCGGTCCGCACCCATGTTGGTCTTGCCCTCGCCGTAGCTGACGATCAGTGCGATGTCGCCGCCGCCCGCCACCGGGAGCTGGACGGTGGCGACATTGCCGCCGGGTGTCACGACCGGCTCACCCTCCGCGGCCTTGTCCGCCTTCTCCACGAAGTCGGACAGGGCTTTCACGTCCATGCCCGCGTCGGCCTGGATCTTCGGGGCCATCACGCTGACGGCGGAGCCCTTCACGACACCGCTGGTGAACACGTGCACGTCCTCGGAGTTGATGCCGTACGCGCAGTCGATCACCGCGCCGTCCGTCTTCCCCAGGACCGACTCGGGGCCGTCCGCGATCTCGCCCCAGGCGTACGGCCCGTCTCCGGGCACGCCCGCCCGGCCCGTGAGGCCCGCCTCCCTGGCCGCGGCGACGATGTCGTACGACAGCGTGCAGGCGTGGACGCCTGTGCCCGCCTCGGCGGCCTTCTCCTTGACAAGGTGGACGCTCAGGTTCTTGGTGAATTCGCCGCCGAGCGCCTGCGAGCAGCCTGCCAGCAGCAGTACGGTCGCGACAGCCACCGCCGTTGCGGCACGGTTCCGGATCTTCATCTCCGCCCCCTGGTTCATGGTTCAACTGCGTGATCCTATGCGTGCCTGCGCAGACAGGGCCGCGCCGCCCGCCATTCACCCCATGGATCCCGGGAGTTCGCGGGGATCTCGCAGTCTTGCCCACGGTTGTCCGGCCGTCTGCCCCGGATCCCGTGCGAACGCTCGCGTCCTTGGAGGACCCATGTCCCGTCGTGCCGTCAGGCGCACTGCCGTCGTGGCCGCCGTGCCGCTCACCGCCCTGACCGCGTTCGCGGTGGCCGGCACCGCCATCGGTGCACCGGACGCGACCGGGCCGACGACGGCCCGGGTCACAGCGAGGGCGGTCCTCGGCAACATCCCGCTGGGCCGGTTCAGCAATACGCTGCTGCCCGGCTCGGTCGCCGACGACCGCGGCGTCGACCTCGGCGGGATAGGCAGTGACATCTTCCCGGCCGGCCGCAAGGGTGAGTTCTGGACGGTGACCGACCGCGGGCCCAACGGGCAGATCAAGGTGGACGGCAAGAAGCGCCGCACCTTCCCCGTCCCGGGCTTCGACCCGGCGATCGTCAGGATCCGCGTGTCCGGCGACCGCGTGCAGGTGCTCAAGGCGATCGCGATCACCACGCAGTCCGGCAAGCCGGTCACGGGTCTGCCGAACCAGGCGTCACGTGACGAGGCGCCCTACTCGTACGACGCGAAGACCCCGCTCACGTACGACCCGAACGGCCTGGACACCGAGGGCATCGTGCGCGCCGCCGACGGCTCCTTCTGGCTCGCCGACGAGTACGGCCCCTCGCTCGTCCATGTCTCCGCCCGTGGAACGGTCCTCGCGCGCCATGTGCCCAAGGGGCTGAACCTCACCGGCGCCGACTACCCGGTCGTGGAGTCGCTGCCCGCCATTCTGCTGGAGCGCAAGACCAACCGCGGCTTCGAAGGTCTGACCCAACTCCCCGGCGGCGACCTGGTCCTCGCGGTGCAGAGCCCGCTGTCCGTGCCGGACACGGCCGCGGGCGAGAAGTCCCGCAACGCGCGGCTGCTGCGCTTCTCGCCCAAGAAGCGTGCCGTGACGGCGGAGTACGCCTACCGCTTCGACGCTGTGGACGTCGTCGACCCGGGCGAGGACGACCCCTCGGAGCTCAAGATCTCCTCGCTCGTGGCGATCGGCCGCGACACCCTGCTGGTTCAGGAGCGCACCGACAAGACCGCCCGGCTGCACCGGGTCACACTGCCGCACGGCGCGGGCATCCTGGGCGGCGCCTGGGACGACCCGGCGACCTCACCGTCGTACGAGCAGACCGAGGACCCGTCGGCGGCGGGAATCCCCGTCCTCCGCAAGAGCCTCCTGGTCGACTTCACCAAGGTCACGGGCGTGCCCGGCAAGGTCGAGGGCGTCGCCCTAATGGGCCGGGACACCCTCGCGCTCATCAACGACAACGACTTCGGCATGACGGACGGGCCGGACGCCTTCGACGCACAGGGCCGCCTCGTGGACAGCGGCATCGAGACGAGGGTGACCTACGTACGACTGCCGAGGCCGCTGCACCCCCGAATCAACTTCCCTCGTGGCGACGGAAGTTGATACGGCCATCTTCCGGCACTCGCGCCGCGGCCCGTACCGTGAGGCACGCGAAACTCCTTCCGTTTGCCGGACACGAGGAGTCGTCGAGTGTCGGGGGATCCACACACCGGACTGCTGCGCGATGCCGTAGGGCTGCGCGAGGTTCTCTTCCAGAGCATCACGGCGATGGCGCCCGCCGCTGCCGTCGCCGCTTCCATCCCGGCGGGCGCCGCATTCGCGGGCGGCAGTCTGCCGCTGTCGGTGCTGGTGGCGCTGATCGCCTGTCTGTTCACCGCGTCGTGCGTCGCCGAGCTGGCCCGGCAGCTGCCTTCCGCCGGTTCGGTCGCCACGTACTCCGCGCAGGGGCTGCATCCCTGGATCGGCTTTCTCGTCGGCTGGGGCTATGTCTTCGTCGAGGCGCTCGTCCCCGCGCTTCTGCTGCTCCAGCTCGGCTTCACGACTGCCGGCACCCTGCACCAGGAGTGGTCGTCCTATCCGGTCGATCTGTGGTGGCCGTGGTCGCTGGCGGGCGCGGTCGTCATCGCGGCGGCCGGTTTCTTCGGTGTACGGGCATCCGCCCGCTTCGGCACGGTCCTCGGTGTCTTCGAGGTGCTGGTGTTCCTGGTCTTCGCGGTGATGCTGATCTCGCAGGCGGGCGACGCCAACACCCTTTCGGTGTTCGGCACGTCGCACACCGCCGAGGGGTACGAGGGATTCAGCGGGATCTTCGCGGGCTCCGTCTACACCGTGCTGGCCTTCGCCGGGTTCGAGGCCGCGGCGCCACTGGCCGAGGAGGCCAGGGATCCGCGGCGCACCCTTCGGCGGGCGGTCCTCGGCGCGGCACTGAGTATCGGGCTGGTCTACGTCCTGACCACATACGCCATGTCGGTGTACTTCGGACCCGGCGAATTCGCCTCGTTCGCCGCGTCGGGTCCCGCGTCGTGGGAGGGCGTGGCCCGCGCCTCGTTCGGCCTGTTCTGGGTGCTCGTCTTCCTCGCCGTCGTCAATTCGACCCTCGCCAATGCCAACGCCTGTGCGAATGTGTCGACCCGGACCGCCTTCGCGCTGGGGCGGATCGGCGTCTTCCCGCGCGCCTTCTCACGCGTGCACCCGCGCCACCGCTCCCCCGTCGCGGGCGTCGCGGTCCAGTTCGTGGTCGCGGTCGCCGCGATGCTCGGGCTCGGTTTCGCCTATGACCCGGTGACCGCGTTCGTGCTGCTGGCCACGGTCATCGTCACGGTGGTCATCGGCGTGTACATCGTCGCCAATCTGGCCTGCGCGGGGTACTTCCTGCGCCGTCGGCGGGACGCCTTCAACCTCGTGCTGCATCTGCTCTTCCCGCTGCTCGGCATCGCCGCGTTCGTACCGGCGCTGCTGACGGCCGCCGGCATACCCGCCTTCGACTTCGTGACCGAGCTGAGCGCGCCCGTCTCGTACGCCGGACCGGTCGTCGGCGTCTGGATGCTCATCGGGCTCGCCGTGCCGGCGGTGCTGGCGCGCAGACATCCGGACCGGCTGGCACAGACGGGCCGGATCCATCTCGAGGAACCCGGCCAGGCTCAGGACAACGAAAGGGGAGCAGTGCCCCGATGAGCGACCCGCGGATCGTGACCGTACGCCCGAAGCAGGACGAGTACGCCTGGACGTTCGGCGGTGCGGCGCCCGTCGCGCGGATCGCGCCGGGCACCGTCCTCGATCTGTACACCGAGGACTGCTTCGCGGGCCGGGTGCGGTCCGAGAAGGACCTGGTGTCGGAGGTCTGCGAGTTCCCGTTCCTCAATCCGCAGACCGGGCCCTTCCATGTCGAGGGCGCCGAGCCGGGCGACACCGTGGCCGTGCACTTCGTCTCCGTGGAACCTGCCCGGGACTGGGCGGCTTCCACGACCGTGCCGCTGTTCGGCGCGCTGACCTCCACCCATACCACGGCGACCCTTCAGGAGCCGCTGCCCGAGGTCGTGTGGATGTGGCAGCTGGACCGGCGGCGCCGTACCGCGCTGTTCAGCGCGCGCGACAGCGACATCGAGATCGAGCTGCCCATGGATCCGATGCACGGAACGGTCGGGGTCGCTCCCGCCAATCTGGAGGTACGGTCCGCGCTCGTCCCCGACGCCCACGGCGGAAACATGGACACGCCCGAGATGCGTGCCGGGGTCACCTGCTATCTCGGCGTCAACGTGGAGGGCGCGCTGCTGAGTCTGGGTGACGGTCATGCACGCCAGGGCGAGGGCGAGACCTGCGGGGTCGCGGTCGAGTGCGCCATGAACACCGTCGTCGTGGTGGAGCTGCTGAAGGGGGTGGCGACGCCCTGGCCGCGTATCGAGTCCGACACCCACATCATGTCGACCGGGTCGGCGCGCCCGCTCGAAGATGCCTTCCGGATCTCACAATTGGACCTGGTGCAGTGGCTGGCCCGTGACTACGGGCTGTCGCAGCTGGACGCGTACCAGCTTCTCACCCAGGCGGGCGAGGCCCCGCTGGCCAATGTCTGCGACACCAACTACACCTGCGTCGCCAAGATCCGCAAGGAATGGCTTCCGGCAGGGGATCCTCATGGCGGCCTCCACCGTCATCTGCGGGAGGTCGCAGCCGTACTGCCCCGCCCCTGACCCCCCACCAGGAGAGGCCCCCATGGACCGACGACGACTGCTCCGGGGTGCCGCCGCCGCGGCCTCCGCCGGTGTGCTCCTGCCGGCCGCCCGCGCGCAGGCCGCCGCCCTCGCGGACCCGGACTATCCGAACGCCCAATGGACACCGGCCACCACAGCCAACTACACGGCGTCCAGCCGCCCTTCGGAATATCCGATCGACTATGTGGTCATCCATGTCACGCAGGAGACCTTCACGGACACGATCGGGATCTTCCAGAACCCGGCCAAGCAGGTCTCCGCCCACTATGTGGTGCGCTCGGCGGACGGCTATGTCACCCAGTGCGTACGGGAGCGCAACGTCGCCTGGCACGCGGGCAATTGGGACTACAACACGCGCAGCGTCGGCATCGAGCACGAGGGCTGGGTGGACCGTCCCGAGTACTTCACGCATGCGCTCTACGAGCAGTCGGCGGCGCTCACCGCATCGGTCTGCGACCGGTACGGCATCCCCAAGGACCGGGCGCACATCATCGGCCACAGCGAGGTGCCCGACGCCACCCACTCCGACCCGGGCCCTCTGTGGGACTGGTCGCGCTACATCCGCCTCGTCAACTTCGCCTGACGCGGGCACGCTTGTCGGCTCACGGTGCCTGGGCCACGATGGGCGAAGGAGGCCGAGTTGAGCGACGCATGGGTGGCCCTTGAGTCCGGCGCGGATCCGGCTGAGCGGATCGGGGTGCTGCGCCGGGCGTACGACGCGTATGTGACGGCGGGGCGGGTCGAGCGCCTGGTGCGTTCCGTGGTGGCCGAGTCCTGGCGTCGTTCGGCGCGCGCCCACGTCAGCCCGGACGGAACGGCGGGCGTCGAGATGGACGCCGACGCGCTGACCGCGTACCGCGAAAGCCATCCGCTGGCACGGGTGATGCCGCTGGTCAGGGAACTGATGGGCGCCTACGCCCAGGACGGCGAGCATCTGGTCGCCGTGTGCGACGCACATGGGCGGCTGCTGTGGGTCGAGGGGCCGTCCGCCACCCGCAGCAAGGCGGGCAGGATGAATTTCGTGCCGGGTGCCCGCTGGGCCGAGGCGGTCGCCGGGACGAACGCCCCGGGCACGGCGATCACCGTCGACCGGCCTGTGCAGGTCTTCGCCGCCGAGCACTTCCGGCGGCCCGTTCAGGCCTGGACGTGCGCGGCCGCTCCGATCCACGATCCGGCCACCGGCCGATTGCTCGGCGCCGTGGACATCACCGGCGGGGACCGGCTGGCGCATCCGCACAGCCTCGCCTTCGTCGGCGCGGTGGCGCGGGCCGCCGAGTCGCAGCTCGCGCTGCTCGCTCCGCCGCCGACCGCCGAAAGTGTCCGGCTGTCGGCCCTGGGCCGGGACGAGGCGCTGCTCGTCGCCGGCGGGCGCAAGCTCCGCCTGAGCCGCCGGCACAGCGAGATCCTTGTGCTGCTGGCCCACCGGCCCGAGGGCATCGGCGGCGACGAGCTGCTGGTGGAACTGTACGAGGACGAGTCGGTCACCCCGGTCACGCTGCGGGCCGAGCTGTCCCGGCTGCGCGGTCTGCTCGGACCCGAGCTGCTGCGTTCCCGCCCCTACCGGCTCGCTGTCCGCGTCGACGCGGACTTCGGCACGGTGACGCGGCGCCTCGCGTCGGGGGCGGTGACCGGAGCGCTGAGCGCGTACGCCGGTCCGCTGCTGCCCGCCTCGCAGGCGCCCGCGGTGGCACGGCTGCGCCGGCGTCTGGAGGACCAGCTGCGGGCGGCGGTCGTCGGGCGCGGCGATCCGGGGCTGCTCGCCGACTGGGCGTACAGCCCCTGGGGCGAGGACGATCTCGTGGTGTGGCGGGCACTCGCCGACGCTCTCCCCGTACCGCAGCGCCCCTCCGCGCTTGCCCGCGTGCGCGAACTGGACGCCTGGCAGGGGGCCTGACGTCAGAGGTCGGGCCGGCACCGGGACGCCATTCGAACACCTGGACAGCGGCCTTTCCCGTCCTTGCCCACCGGATGACGGCTCCCACGCTGCGAACACGGGCCGTTCTCCTTACTGTCATTGGGTGGAGCACCACAGGCATGACCCGGCCGGGCCCGTGCCGGGTGCCCCCATCCGAATCCGGAGGAGCCCCCATGCCGGAGCTGTTCATCGGCGGCAAGTGGACCGCCGCGGTCGACGGGGACGTACGCGAGATCCGCTGCCCGGCGGACGGCACCTTTGTCGCGACAGTGGACGAGGCCGGGCCGAAGGACGCCGCGGCGGCGATCGCCGCTGCCCGTGACGCCTTCGACCGCGGACCGTGGCCCGCCACCCCGGCCGCCGAACGCGGCCGGCTCCTGCTGCGCGTCGCCGACCTGCTGGAACGCGACAAGGACGCACTCGCCCGCGCCGAATCCCTGGACACCGGGAAGCGGCTGGTGGAGAGCGAGTACGACATGGACGACATCGCCAACTGCTTCCGCTACTTCGGCAACCTCACGGCCTCCGGCGGCAGCGACCGGATCGTCGACACGGGCAATCCCGACGCGGACAGCAGAGTGGTGCACGAGCCGGTCGGCGTGTGCGCACTGATCACTCCATGGAACTATCCGCTGCTGCAGACAGCCTGGAAGGTCGCCCCGGCGCTCGCCGCGGGCAACACCTTCGTACTCAAGCCCAGCGAGCTGACTCCGCACACCGCCATCATCCTGATGCGCCTGCTCGCCGAGGCGGGGCTGCCGGACGGGGTGGCCAATCTGGTGCTGGGCGCGGGTCCCACCGCGGGCGCGCCGCTGAGCGAGGATCCGCGGGTCGATCTGGTGTCGTTCACCGGCGGTCTGGTGACCGGGCGGCGCATCATGGCGGCCGCCGCGCCCACCGTGAAGAAGGTCGCACTGGAGCTGGGCGGGAAGAACCCCAACATCGTCTTCGCGGACGCCGACTTCGACGCGGCCGTCGACTACGCGCTGATGGCGGTTTTCCTGCACTCCGGCCAGGTCTGCTCGGCCGGTGCGCGGCTGCTCCTCCAGGACGAGCTGCACGACAGGTTTGTCGACGCCGTCGTGGAGCAGGCGAAGGAGATCAGGCTCGGCGGCCCGTTCGACGAGAACGCCCGCACCGGACCGCTGATCTCGGCAGCTCACCGCGACAAGGTCGAGGCGTATGTCGCGGCCGGGCTCGCCGAGGGGGCGGTGCTGCGCTGCGGCGGCGCACGGCCCGACGACCCGGCGCTGCGCGACGGCTTCTACTACCCACCGACCGTGCTCGACGAGTGCACGCCGGGCATGTCGGTGGTGCGGGACGAGTCGTTTGGTCCGGTGCTCACCGTCGAGACGTTCCGCGACGAGGAGGAGGCGGTCGCGCTCGCCAACGACACGGTCTACGGGCTGGCCGGCGCCGTCTGGTCGCAGGATGTCGGCCGGGCGCACCGCGTGGCGTCCCGGATCCGCGCCGGAACCGTATGGATCAACGACTTCCATCCCTACGTCCCGCAGGCCGAGTGGGGCGGTATGAAGCAATCCGGATTCGGCCGTGAACTGGGCCCCGCGGGACTCGCGGAGTACCAGGAAGCCAAGCACGTCTGGCGCAATCTCGCACCGAGCCCCCAGAGGTGGTTCGCATGAGCGACGGCACCGGCAGCGGTCCCGACCAGTCAAGTCCGCACGATGTACGTCTTGCCCAGGGCAAGCACGACGACGACGCGCTCGGTGAGCTCGGCTACAAGCCCGAACTCAGGCGCACCCTAGGCAACTTCCACACCTTCGCCGCCGGGATCAGCTACATCTCGATCCTGACCGGCACTTTCCAGCTCTTCTACTTCGGTGTCGCGTTCGGCGGCCCCGCCTACTGGTGGTCCTGGCCGATGGTCTTCGTCGGCCAGTTGATGGTGGCGCTGTGCTTCTGCGAGCTCGCCGCCCGCTATCCGGTGGCGGGGTCCGTCTACAACTGGTCCAAGACCATGGGCGGCCCGCACGTCGGCTGGCTCGGCGGCTGGATGATGATGACGGCCACCATGGTGACGCTCTCGGCCGTGGCTCTCGCCTACCAGATCACGCTGCCGCAGATCGACGAGTGGTTCCAGTTCGTCGGCGACGGCTCCGGGAAGACCGACGCGGCCGCCAACGCCGTCCTGCTCGGCACGGTGCTCATCCTGTTCTCCACCGTCGTGAACGCCTTCGGCGTCAAGCTCATGGCCACCATCAACTCCGCCGGCGTGTTCATCGAGCTGATCGCCGCGGTGGCCCTGGTCATCTTCCTCGCGGCGCACATCACCCGCGGCCCCAGCACCGTCCTGACCGACACCTACGGGCTCGGGAGCGGCGAGAGCCTCGGCTACTTCGGTGCGTTCCTCACCGCGTCACTGGCATCGGCGTATGTGATGTACGGCTTCGACACGGCGTCGTCGCTCGGCGAGGAGTCGCACGATCCGAGCCGCAACGCGCCGCGCGCCATCCTGCGGGCCCTGATCGCGTCCTTCATCATCGGCGGGCTGATTCTGCTCTTCGCGCTGATGGCCGTGCCGAACCTCGCCGCGAAGGAGCTGGGTACGGAAGGACTGCAGTACGTGGTCCTCAAGACCCTTGGCTCGACCGTCGGCGAGATCTTCCTATGGTGCGTCGTCATCGCAATCACCGTCTGCGTGCTCGCCGTGCAAGCCGCCGGCATCCGGCTGATGTTCGCGATGGCACGCGACAACAACCTGCCTGCGGGCTCTCTTCTCGCGCGGGTCAGCCCGCGCTTCAAGACGCCTGTCGTGCCCGCCGTGGTGATCGGCGTGGTGGGCGTGATCATCCTGGTCATCAACATCAACCAGCCGCAGATCTTCTCGGTGATCACCAGCATCGCGATCATCATGATCTATATCGCCTATCTGCTGGTCACTCTCCCCATGCTCCTGCGGCGGCTGCGCGGCAAGTGGCAGCCGGCCGAGGGGAAGTTCTCGCTCGGCAAGTTCGGACTGCCCATCAACATCCTCGCCGTGGTGTGGGGCGTGGCCATGTCCATCAACCTCGCCTGGCCGCGTGCCGAGGTCTACAACGCGACCGGTGCCCAGCACTGGTATCTGCGCTGGGGCGCGTTCCTGTTCATCGGCGTGGTCGCAGGTGGCGGCTTTGCCTACTACTGGTTCGTGCAGCGGCACCGTACGGGCGTACTCGCCGAGCACCGCGCCGTCGTCGCCGACGAGCCGCCGACCACCGCAACCCCCTGACCCCCCGATGTCCCTCCCTATGGACCTCCCGATCCTGGAGATGTGATGTCCGCACAAAGCCCCGTCGACGAGTTCGACTATGTGGTGGTCGGCGGCGGCACGGCCGGCGCCGTCATCGCCGCGCGACTGACCGAGGACCCGGATGTCAGCGTCTGCGTGCTGGAGGCCGGACCTTCCGACGTCGGCGACGACAGCATCCTCAGGCTCGACCGGTGGATGGCCCTGCTGGAGTCGGGCTACGACTGGGACTACCCGGTGGAGCCGCAGGAGAACGGCAACAGCTTTATGCGGCACGCCCGCGCCAAGGTGCTCGGCGGCTGCTCCTCGCACAACTCCTGCATCGCCTTCTGGGCCCCGGCCGAGGACCTGGACGAGTGGGGCGCGATGGGGTGTACGGGGTGGAGCGCGAAGGACTGCTTCCCGCTCTACCAGCGTCTGGAGACCAATGACGCGCCCGGCGAGCACCACGGCCGTTCGGGACCGGTCACCCTCCGCACCGTACCGCCGAACGACCCGTGCGGGACCGCGCTGCTCGAGGCCTGCGCGGCGGCGGGCATCCCGACCACTCCGTTCAATACCGGCAACACGGTGGTACGCGGCGCGAACTGGTTCCAGATCAACTGCCGCCCCGACGGGACCCGTTCGTCCGCTTCGGTGTCCTATCTGCACCCCGTCATGGGCAAGCGGCCCAACCTCGACGTACGCACGGAGCTGCAGGCCAAGCGGCTGCTCTTCGGTGACGGAGGACGCTGCACCGGCGTCGAGTACCTGGAGCCCGACACCATCCACAGCGGATCGGTCACGGCCCGCCGCGAGGTGATCGTCTCCTGCGGGGCCATCGACACGCCCAAGCTGCTGATGCTGTCGGGCATCGGACCCGCCGAGCATCTGCGCGACTGCGGCGTGGACGTACGGGTCGACTCCCCCGGTGTCGGCTCCCATCTCCAGGACCACCCCGAGGGCGTGATCATGTGGGAGGCGAAGCAGCCCATGGTCACCTCGTCCACGCAGTGGTGGGAGATCGGCATCTTCGCCGACACCGAGCCCGGTCTGGACCGGCCGGACCTGATGTTCCACTACGGCTCGGTGCCGTTCGACCTGAACACCTACCGGCGCGGCTATCCGACCTCGGACAACGCCTTCTGCCTCACCCCGAACGTCACCCGGGCCCGGTCCATGGGCACGGTCCGGCTGCGCACCCGCGACTTCCGGGACAAGCCGAAGGTCGACCCGCGCTACTTCACGCACGAGCACGACATCCGCGTGATGACCTACGGTCTGCGGCTCGCCCGCGAGATCGCAGCCCAGGCCCCGCTGGCCGGGTGGGCCGGCACGGAGCTCGCACCGGGCCCGTCGAGCCAGTCCGACGAGGAGCTGTTCTCGTACATCCGCGAGACACACAACACCGTCTACCACCCGGCAGGCACCGTGCGGATGGGCGCGACGGACGACGCGGACTCGCCCTTGGATCCGCAGCTGCGGGTCAAGGGAGTCACCGGTCTGCGGGTGGCCGACGCGTCGGTCATGCCGTTCCTGCCCGCGGTCAACCCGTGCATCACGACCATGATGATCGGCGAGAAGTGCAGTGATCTGATCAAAACGAGCTGAGCGACGAATCGTCGTGCAACGTCGTCGCAACCTCCCGGTCCCTAGCCTCGCGGCGAGCGCCGTCCAAAGGCGGGCGGCACCCTCACCGGGAGGCCTTGGAGATGACCCGATACGCAGCGCCGGGCAGCGACGGCGCGATCGTCTCGTACCAGTCCCGCTACGACCACTGGATCGGCGGCGAGTACGTCCCGCCCGCCCGCGGCCAGTACTTCGAGAACCCGAGCCCGGTCAACGGCCGCCCCTTCACCGAGATCGCGCGCGGCACCGCCGAGGACGTCGAACGCGCCCTGGACGCGGCTCACGCGGCCGCGCCCGCCTGGGCCCGCACGTCGGCGGGCGACCGCGCATCGCTCCTGCTGAAGATCGCCGACCGCATGGAGTCACATCTCGAGGAACTGGCCGTCGCTGAAAGCTGGGAGAACGGCAAGCCGGTCCGCGAGACCCTGGCAGCCGACATCCCGCTCGCCATCGACCACTTCCGATATTTCGCTGGTGCGCTGCGCGCCCAGGAAGGCTCACTGAGCGAGGTCGACGACGACACGATCGCGTACCACTTCCATGAGCCGCTCGGCGTGGTCGGCCAGATCATCCCCTGGAACTTCCCGATCCTGATGGCCACATGGAAGCTGGCACCCGCACTGGCGGCGGGCAACGCGGTGGTCCTCAAGCCCGCCGAACAGACCCCGGCCTCGATCCACTTCTGGCTGAGCCTGGTCGCGGATCTGCTCCCGCCGGGCGTGGTCAACATCGTGAACGGCTTCGGCGTCGAGGCCGGCAAGCCGCTCGCCTCCAGCCCCCGCGTCGCGAAGATCGCGTTCACCGGCGAGACCACGACGGGGCGGCTGATCATGCAGTACGCCTCTGAGAACATCAAGCCGGTCACCCTGGAGCTCGGCGGCAAGTCGCCGAACATCTTCTTCGACGACGTCTCGGCGGCCGACGACGAACTGCGCGACAAGGCCCTCGAGGGCTTCACGATGTTCGCCCTCAACCAGGGCGAGGTGTGCACCTGTCCGTCGCGCGCACTGATCCAGCGCGGCCACTACAGCGAATTCCTGGAGGCGGGCATCGCCCGCACCGAGAAGATCCTGCCGGGCCACCCCCTGGACACCGACACAATGATCGGCGCGCAGGCATCCAACGACCAGCTTCAGAAGATCCTTTCGTATCTGGACATCGGCCAGCAGGAGGGCGCGAAGATCCTGACGGGAGGTCAGCGAATCGAGTACGACGGCGAGTTGGCCGGTGGCTACTACGTCCAGCCCACGGTGTTCGAGGGCGACAACCGGATGCGCGTCTTCCAGGAGGAGATCTTCGGCCCGGTCGTCGCCGTCACGTCCTTCGCAGACTTCGACGACGCGATCAAAACGGCGAACGACACCCTGTACGGCCTCGGCGCGGGCGTCTGGACCCGGGACATCAACACCGCGTACCGAGCGGGCCGCGCCATCCAGGCGGGCCGGGTCTGGACGAACTGCTACCACGCGTATCCGGCGCACGCGGCGTTCGGCGGGTACAAGCAGTCGGGGATAGGCCGCGAGAACCACAAGATGATGCTGGAGCACTACCAGCAGACGAAGAACCTTCTGGTGAGCTACTCCCCCAAGAAACTTGGATACTTCTAGGGGAATGAATGAGGTGTCTGGCCAGGACTTTCCCTGCCAGACACCTCACGCTGCGTGCGAGCTGCCGCAGCGCTTTGCCAGCTAGGGCCTCTCCGGCGGATCTTGCCGGGTCCCGCGCCGCCCGGCACGCACCCTCGCCGCACGGAGCCACCGGACAGGTGGCTCCGCCACATGCCCTGAGCGCGGCCCAGCCGGCAGTGCCGGGACGCCTCGGGGTTGCCGGCGCCGGCAGCCCGGAGAACTCCCGTCATCACAGGTCACAAGGCACGTCTCCGTCGTCAAGGCACGCAGGCGGTCACCCATCGGTGAATCCACCTTCAAAGCTTGCGCACAAATTGCACACACACCCCTCTTCAGACGGGCCCCGATGGTCTAGATTGACCGTGCTTCACATGCTCGGACACGAGGCGACAAATGATGATCTATAGGTCCGGCGCTACGGACAGCCAGTAGTCGCGTCCCCGGCGCCAGACCTCGAGACTCTGGCAGGACATGCGAGTCCGCTGCCGCCTGGGTGGGGTGTTCGAGTAGCGCTGCAATAGCCGGTATGTCATTCGCGGGGGGGGGCCGGTGCCTCCCGGAGGGAGGAACAGCGCGGCGCGGGGGGCGGGGGGCCTCCCAAGGGGAGGAACAGTGCGGGGGGCGGGGGCCTCCCGGGGGGAGGAACCGTGTGGAGTGAACACGTCGAGCCCACTGGCGCCCTGGGGGGGGCTGTGCAGCAGGGAGAATTAGTCAGCCCGCTTCTATCGGTGCGCGAGCGTCCGGTGAACGGGGCAATCAGACAGCCCGCGATCGACTGGGAGCAGCGGTACCACCGTGCCGTGATCACCAGCGATACCGTGGCCACCGCCTTCGTGGTGGCGGCGATCGGCGGCTTCTTCGGGGTCCGGGACGCGGCCAACTGGCACGAGAATTGGGGATTTCTCGCATTCGGCACCGAGCTGCTGGTGCTGGGAGCGCTTGCGGTGAGCCGGTCGTGGGCTCCGGCCATACTCGGCCAGGGCGCCGAGGAATTCCGCCGGCTCGGACGCTCACTTTTCACGGCGGCCGTCGTACTGGCGCTCGGCGGGATCGCCCTCACCTCGCGCAACATCAAGCTCTGGATATTCGTCGCGATCCCGGCGATCGCGCTCATCACCATGACCGCGCGGTATCTGCTGCGCCTCTGGCTGCACAAACAGCGGAAGGAAGGACGGTGCCTGCGACCGGTGCTCGCTGCCGGGAGCCCGGCCACCGTGCGCGACCTGATCACCCGAGTCCGTAAGTTCCCGCACCTCGGCTGGCGGGTGGAGGCGGTGTGCACGCCGGACGGTCTCGGGCTCGACGGTGACCAACTGGACGGAGTGCCGGTCGTCGGCCGACTGGCGGACGTCGCCAACCACGTCCGCCGCGACGGCTACCGTGTCGTCGCGGTCACACCGGACCCGCACTGGTCACCGGACCGGCTGCAGCGGCTGGCTTGGAACCTCGAAGGCAGCGATGCCGAGATGGTCGTGGCCCCCGTGCTGATGGAGGTGGCCGGCCCGCGGCTGCACGTCGACGCGGTGCTCGGGATCCCACTGCTGCGGGTCAGCATGCCGATCTTCACCGGAGGTCGCCGGGCGGTCAAAGAGGTCGTCGACCGGATGGGCGCGGCGGTCCTGCTGATGCTGTTCGCGCCGCTGATGGTGCTCGTCGGGCTGCTCGTGCTGGTGGACAGCCGGGGTGGGGTGTTCTACCGCCAGCGCAGGGTCGGCAAGGACGGCCGCGAGTTCACCATAGTCAAGTTCCGCACCATGGTCGCCGGGGCCGACGGGGCACGTGCCGGGCTGACCGAGCGCAACGAGGGCGCCGGCCTGCTGTTCAAGCTCCGCCGGGATCCGCGGGTGACCCGGCTGGGAGCGGTGCTGCGCCGGTACTCGATCGACGAGCTCCCGCAGCTTTTCAACGTGCTCACCGGCTCGATGTCGCTCGTCGGTCCGCGGCCTCCGTTACCGGAGGAGTCCGCTGCGTACGGCCCGGACATCCGGCGGCGGCTGCTGGTCAAGCCCGGGCTCACCGGCCTGTGGCAGATCAGCGGACGCAGCGACCTGCCGTGGGAGGAGGCGGTCCGGCTGGACCTGCGGTACGTGGAGGACTGGTCGCTCGCCCTGGACACAGTGATCTTGTGGAAGACGCTGCGTGCGGTGCTCCAAGGGCAGGGGGCCTACTGATGCGCGGGGGTCGTCGTCCGGTCGTTGCACCGACCGCAGGCCGGAAGGGCCTGCCTGGGGGGAGGAACGGATCATGAGGGTAAGCGTCTTTGGGCTCGGCTACGTGGGCTGCGTGTCGGCCGCATGCCTGGCCAGCCTGGGTCACCAGGTCATCGGGGTGGACGTGAGCCAGGCGAAGGTCGACCTGGTCAACGACGGCATGGCCCCGGTGGTCGAGGAGCGGATCGGCGAGCTCATCGCCGAGGTCGTGCGGGCCGGGGCGTTGCGCGCCACCGGCGACGTCCGCGAGGCGATCATGGGCAGCGACGTGTCGCTGGTCTGCGTGGGCACGCCGTCGGAGCCCAACGGCAGCCTGTGCACCACGTACTTGGAGCGGGTCACCGAGCAGATCGGTGCCGCGGTAGCCGAGCGGGGTGGGCGGCACACCGTCGTGTTCCGCAGCACCATGCTCCCCGGCACCTGCCTGAACCTGCTGGTACCGATCCTGGAGAAGTACGTCGGCGGCACGGCCGGGGTGGACGTCGGGGTCGCGGTCAACCCGGAGTTCCTGCGCGAGGGCACGAGCGTGCGGGACTTCTTCGATCCGCCCAAGACCGTCATCGGCGAGCTCGACCCGGCAAGCGGCGACACGGTGATGGCGCTGTACGACGGCTTGCCCGGCGAGGTGTTCCGGGTGCCGGTCCCGACGGCCGAGGCGATCAAATATGCGGACAACGCGTTCCACGGCCTCAAGATCGGCTTCGCGAACGAGCTGGGCGCGGTGTGCCAGGCGCTCGGGGTGGACTCGCACCAGGTGATGGACGTGTTCATGGCCGATCGCAAGCTGAACATCAGCCCCGCCTACCTGCGGCCCGGCTTCGCCTTCGGTGGCTCCTGCCTGCCCAAGGACATACGCAGCCTGGTCCACGCGGCGCAGCGGGCCGACGTCTCGGTGCCCATCCTCGCCCACGTTCTGCCCTCCAACTCCGACCATCTGCAGCGCGCGGTGGAGCTGGTCGAGCGCACCGGCAAGCGCCGGGTGGGCCTGTTCGGGTTGTCCTTCAAACCCGGCACCGACGACCTCCGCGAGAGCCCGCTCGTCGAGCTGGCGGAAAGACTCTTCGGCAAGGGTTACGACCTGAGGATCTACGACGCCAACGTGAGCCTCTCCCGGCTGATCGGCGCGAACCGCGAGTACATCGAGACCCGGCTGCCGCACCTCGCGCAACTGCTTGCGGAGTCCGTCGGCGAGGTGCTCGAGCATGCCGAGGTGTGCCTGGTCGGGACCAGGGATCCGGCTGTGCTGTCGGCGCTGCCCCATGGCGACGGCCCGGTGCTCATCGACCTCATCCGCCTTCCCGACGCCGAGGCGCGCCGGGCCGAACCGGGGTACGTGGGCCTTGTCTGGTGACATAACCAGCGGCGCCGGGCCGGCCCGACGCGCGCTGATCCTGGTGGAGAACCTGTCGGTGCCGTTCGACCGGCGGGTGTGGCAGGAGTGCACGACGCTGCGCGACGCGGGGTGGAAGGTGCACGTCATCTGTCCCCAGGGGAGTACGCGGGACACGGAGCCTGAGGCAGAGATCGACGGGGTGCGGATCCACCGCTACCCGTTGCGCGCGGCCACCGGAGGGCCGGCCGGCTACCTGCGGGAGTACGGATCGGCGTTGTGGCACACGGTCCGGCTGGCCCGCAAGGTCGGCCCGGTCGACGTGGTCCACGCCTGCAACCCGCCGGACCTGCTGTTCCTGCCGGCGCTGTGGCTGAAGCGGCGCGGCGCGCGGTTCGTCTTCGACCAGCACGACCTGGTACCCGAGCTGTACCTCTCCCGGTTCGGCCGCGGTGAAGACCGGCTCTACCGCGCCGTGTGCGCGCTGGAACGGCTGACCTACCGGGCCGCGGACGTCGTGCTCGCCACGAACGAGAGCTACCGGGACGTCGCGATGCGCCGTGGCGGTCGACGGCCGGAGGACGTTTTCGTGGTGCGCAGTGCGCCCCAGATCGATCGGTTCCAACCGGTGCCGCCCGAGCCGGAGTTGAAGCGCGGCAAGCCTCATCTGCTGTGCTATCTGGGCGTCATGGGCCCTCAGGACGGCGTCGACTATGCCTTGCGGGCCCTTGCGAAGCTGCGCGACGAGCTCGGGCGGACCGACTGGCATGCGGTGTTCGTCGGCGCGGGCGACGCCTTCGACGCGATGGTGGAGCTGTCCCGGCGGCTCGGGCTCACGGAGCAGGTGCAGTTCACCGGGCGCATTCCGGACGCCGACCTGGTGCGCTACCTGTCCACCGCGGACGTGTGCCTTTCCCCCGACCCGCGCAATCCGCTCAACAACGTGTCGACCATGAACAAGGTCCTGGAGTACATGGCGATGGGCCGGCCGATCGTCTCGTTCGACCTGAAGGAGGCGCGCGTCTCCGCCGGTGACGCCGCCGTTTACGCGCCCGCCAACGACGAGGCCCAATTCGCCAAGCTCATCGCGGTGTTGTTGGACGATCCGGAGAAGCGGGCCCGGATGGGCAAGATCGGCCAGGAGCGGATCAGCGGGCAGCTTTCATGGCGGAACTCGCAGGCATCGCTGCTCGCCGCCTACGCCGCCGCGTGCCGTGACCGCACTCCGGTGTCGGCGGGCGACCCGGTCCGCACAGGGAAGAGGCAGCGGCGTTGAGCGATGACACGATCCGCCTCGTCACGATCGGGCGGATACTCCGTCGGCGGTGGCGACTTCTCGCCGTCCTCGCCGTGGTGGGCACACTCGTCGGCTACGGCACCTCGGTGGTGGTGTTCCCGCCGCGTTACACCGCGTCGGCACCGGTACTGCTGCCGGGGCAGTGGGAGGAGCGCGAGCTGCTCACCCAGGTGGACATCGCGACCAGTTCGGCGGTGGTCGACCGCGCGGCCGCCGCTCTCCACTGGTCCGGCGTCAGCGGCACCGAGCTGCGGGACCACGTGAGCGCCAAGGCTGCCGACGGGAACATCATCACGATCTCGGGTACGGCCGACACCCCGGAGCGCGCGCAGCAGCTCTCCGACCGGGTGGCCCAGCAATTCGTGCAATTCGCCGCGCAGATCGCGGGCAGCGGCACCGACGCCGGAGCGGCTACGGGAGCCGAGGCGCTGCGGAAGAAGGTGGCGGAGACCAACCGCCGCATCACCGACCTGGCCAAGGCGGCCGATCCGGGGCAGACCGTGGAGAGCGTGCAGGCCCGCACCGCGCTCGAGAACCTGCGCACCTCGCTGGAGGAGGCCATGAAGAAGCTGGACGAGGCCGACCCGGCGACCAACAAGGCAGGCATGGTCGTCATGGGCCCGGCCGCCCGGCCGACCGGCGAGGCGCCGCCGACGAGGATGCAGCTCATCGTCGCCGGGGCGCTGCTGTTCTTCCTGCTCGCCGTCATCGGCCATCTCGTCGCCGCACGGATGAATCGCCGACTGCGCACCGAACCGGAGATCGCCGCGGCGCTGGGCTCGACGCTCCTCGGCACCGTCGACGTGCCCGGTGAACGGCGCGCGCGCCGGCCAGAAGGCGGGGGCCCACGAGCCCGGATCCGCCGACTCCTCGGCGTCGACACCCGGTGGGACATACCGGCCCCGCAGAAGTCCGGCGACGAGGCCGGCAGACGGCTCCGCTACCGGCGGGTGTGCGCTCGCCTCCGGGACCGACTGCCGGGCGCCCAGCGGCTGCTGGTTGTCGTACCGGACGGCGACGAGATCGCCCGCCGGGCCGCCGGGCAGCTCGTCGACGAGGCCAAGAGCGATCCGCTGCTGCGGGTGGTGGAGGTGTCGGTGGACCGGCCGATGGTGCCGGACCGCGACACCGAGTCCGGCGCCCTGGTGGTCCTCAGCGCGGGCAGCTGGACCGCGGAGGAGCTCACCGGCATCGCCGAGGCGTGCGCGGATGGCAGGCACGAGGTCGTCGGCGTCGTCGTCGCCGGCATGGTCAAGGCCCGCCCCACGCGGTCTGCCGGCCAACTTCCGGACGACGCCACTCTGGCGCTCGCGGTGCCCGGCCACGCGACGGGAGGTTCAGCGTGACGACGAGCACGACTTCGGAGTCGTCGGCCGCCGCTCCGCTCCTCGACCTGCAGGCGCTGGTGGTGGCGGTGCGCAGGCGCCGCCGCCTGTGGTGCGCCATGGCGCTCCTTGGCCTGCTGGTCGGCGCAGCGGTGGCGGTCCTGATGCCGCCGCCGCCGAGCGCGGTTACCAAGGTGCTGGTCGCGCACGAGGAGGACCAGCCGAACGACACCGGAACGCTGATCCGCACCGACGTCGCGCTGCTGCAGACCACGCGGGTCGCCGGCATGGCCCTGAAGTCCCTCAAGTCCCCGGAAAAACCTGAGGACTTCATGCGGGACTACCGGGGTACCGGCCTGACCAACAACCTGCTGCAGATCGATGTGACCGGCGACAGCGACGCGGAAGCGGTGGCCCGGGCCAAGGCGCTGGCCGATGCGTTCGTCGCGGACCACGTGAGGCGGATGCAGGAAGCCGCGAAGGCCGAGGCCAAGGCCCTGCTCGACCAGCGTGACCGCATGCGGGACGAGCTCGCCCAGGTCAACAAGGAGATCGGAGACCGATCGCCGGACAGCGACCCGAAAGCGTCGGCGAGCGTCGAGTCGCTCTTCGCCCGCCGGGCCGAACTCAACTCGCGGATCGCCGATTTCGGCCAGCGCGCCGCGGAGGCGCGCACCGGCACGCCCAAGGTCATCGCCGGCACGCAGATCGTGGACGCCCCGCGCGCGGTGCGACACTCCCTGCCCAAGGCAGCTGTCACCGACGCCGCGATCGGGCTCGTCCTCGGACTCGTCCTCGGACTCGCGCTGGCCGCGATCGGCACGGTGGTGGCGGACCGCCCCGTGCTGCGCCGGGACATCGCGGCGAACCTGGGTGCCTCGGTCATCGCGGAGCTGCCCCGCCGGTCGGGCAGGCTGTGGCAGCGCCGACGGACCCGGGCGGCACGCGAACGGCTCACTGCGTCCCTGGCCCGCACCGTGCGCGGCTCCGCGGAACCGTTGTCGCTGCTGGAACTGGGCTGTGCGCGCAGCACGAGCGTGATCGCCCTGAACATCGCGAGGGCACTGGCGGCGGAGGGGCCAGTGGTCATCATCGATGGTCTGCCCGGCCCGCAGCTCGCAGGCCGCCGCCCCAAGCCAGGAGACCCGACCGTGGTCAGCGGCGAGCGTGCCGCGGCCGTGCCGGACCAGGGGCGCCTCCTCGGCGTCGGCTCGGTGGCGCCCGGCACTGCGTGGACCGACCTCCAGTACCTCGGCACTCAGACCGTGCTCGTCGTGCGTGCCGGGCACGGCAGCGCCGCATGGCTGCACACCGTGGCGCGGCAGCTCGCGGACCAGCGCATTCCGGTGATCGGTGTGGTGCTGATCGACCCCGATCCTCGTGACCGGACCGACGGCACGCTGTGGGACGGGCTGCACACCGCGCTGCGCGGCCAGAACGAGCGGCTGGCCCGACAGAACGGGACGGGCCGGCGGCGGGCTGAGCGGCTGCCGATGCGGGCGGCACGCGTCCCGGACAGCGACCAGGAGGCGCGGTAGACATGTGTGGCATCGCAGGCACTTACCGATGGCCGGACGGGAAGGCCGTGACCGACCGGCTCACCGATACCCTCGCCCACCGCGGTCCGGACGGGGCGGGCCGGTACAGCCACCCCGCCGGTGACGGCGAAGTGCACCTCGGGCACCGTCGGCTGGCCATCATCGACCTGTCCGAGACCGGCGCCCAGCCGATGGTCTCGGGCGGCCTCTCCCTCACGTACAACGGCGAGCTGTACAACGCGCCCGAGCTGCGTGCCGAGCTGGCAGCCGCTGGGGTGCGCTTCCGCGGTACCTCCGACAGTGAGGTGCTCCTTGAGGCCTGGCGGCGCTGGGGCACCGACTGCCTGCCCCGGCTGCGCGGCATGTTCGCGTTCGGGATCTTCGACGAGCGAACCGGTGAACTGGTGCTCGCCCGCGACCAGCTCGGCATCAAGCCGCTGTTCCTGCTCCGGCGCGGCGAGGGTCTGGTGTTCGCCTCCGAGCTCAAGGCGCTCGCCGCCGTGACCGGTGGGTCGCTGCAGGTGGACCATGCGGCGCTGGTGGCCTCACTGCTGTACTACTGGGTGCCGGACTCACGATGCGCGTTCCGCGAAGCGGAGAAGCTGCCGCCGGGGAGCTGGCTGCGGTGCCGGCCCGACGGCCGGGTGGAGCGCGGCCGGTACTGGAACCTCCGGGACGTCGCCGCCGAGGGCCGGGAGCGGGCCCGGAGCGGCGAGCAGCCGGACCTGGCCGCCATCGTCGAGGAGTCGACTCGGCGCCACCTGCTCTCCGACGTACCCGTGGCGACCTTCCTCTCCGGCGGCCTTGACTCCAGCTACCTGACCGCGCTGGCGGCCCGCGACCGACCCGGGATCTCCGCTTACACGATCGGGTTCCGCGCCGAGGACGCCAGGTTCGAGGCGATGCCGGACGACTTGCGCTATGCCCGGCAGGTGGCCGAGCGATTCGGCGTCGACCTGCACGAGATCGAGATCGCTCCGAACGTGCTCGACCTGCTGCCGCAGATGACGTACCACCTGGACGAGCCGATCGGCGACCCCGCCGCGATCAACACCTATCTGATCTGCTCGGCCGCCCGGGAGGCCGGGGTCAAGGTGATGCTCTCGGGGATGGGTGCCGACGAGCTGTTCGCCGGTTACCGCAAGCACCTGGCCAACCTGATCGCGCTGCGCTACCAGCGCATCCCGCGGCCCCTGCGGCGCGGCCTGTCCAGGGCCGTGGACCTGCTGCCGGTCGCCACGGCCCGCCGGGGGTACCGGTCGGTGCGCTTCGCGAAGCGGTTCCTCTCCTTCGCCGATCTGCCGGAGGAGACCGCGTTCCGGCGCAGCTACACCATGTACGACCAGGACGAGCTGCTCGCCCTGGTCAATCCGGACTTGGCCGGGACGGTCGAGGACGTGCTGACCGAGCATGCGGACATCTACCAGGACAACGACCTCGACGACTTCGTCAACCGCATGTGCCTGGGCGACGCCCGGATGTTCCTGCCGGGCCTGAACCTCGCCTACACGGACCGGTCGAGCATGGCCGCGTCGACCGAGGTGCGGGTGCCGTATGTGGACGTCGAGGTGGTCAAGGCGGCGTTCGCCGTGCCCGGTGATCGCAAGATCGTCGGACGGCAGGGTAAGGCCGTCCTCAAGGAGGCGGCCGGCTCGATCCTGCCCCGGGAGATCGTGTACCGGCCCAAGGGCCTGTTCAGCGCTCCGCTGCGCGCCTGGATGAGCCGGGATCTGGCACCGCTGGTGCGCGAGGTGGTGAACGACGGCGTGCTCGTCAACTCCGGGCTCCTGCGCCGCGACGCGCTGGCGCGCATGGTCGCCGAGGACGCCGCCGGGCAGCGGGACTTCTCCAAGCATCTGTGGCATGTGCTGACCCTCGAGTACTGGTATCGCGGCGCGACCTCTGGCTCCGGCCAGAGCCGGGCGGCTTGACGGCGTGGAAATAAGAGGAGCTCGGGTGAAACAGGTCGTGCAGAACTACAAGAGCGGCGAGCTGGCGGTGCTCGACGTGCCGGTGCCGGGGTGCAAGCCGGGCGGTGTGCTGGTCCGGAGCGCCTACTCGCTGATATCCACCGGGACCGAGCTCATGAAGGTGTCCGAGGCCGGCATGTCGATGCTGGGCAAGGCCCGCTCCCGGCCGGACCAGGTGGCCAAGGTCATGCAGAGCGTGGCCACCAACGGGGTGCCCGCCACCTACCGCAAGGTGATGGGCAAGCTGGACTCCTACACGCCGCTGGGCTACTCGCTGTGCGGGGTGGTCGAGCAGGTCGGCACCGGGATCGACGACGTGAAGGTCGGCGACCTCGTGGCCTGCGCCGGTAATGAGCACGCGTTGCACGCCGAGCTGAACTGGGTGCCGAAGAACCTCTACGCCCCGGTGCCGGACGGCCTCGCACCGCGGCACGCGGCCTTCGGCACCGTCGGGTCGATCGCGATGCAGGGCGTCCGCCGCGGCGAGCCACAACTCGGCGAAGTGGCCCTGGTCATCGGCCTCGGTCTGATCGGGCAGCTGGTGGTGCAGCTCCTCGCCGCCTCGGGGGTCCGCGTCGTCGGGGTCGACCCCGACCCGGAGCGCTGCGAGCTCGCCGAACGCCTGGGCGCCACGGCCTGCGGCGATCCCGCCTCCGCGGCCGTGGAGAACTCCGTCGCCGAACTCACCGGGGGTCATGGCGTGGACCAGGTGTACCTGGCCGCCGGCGGCGGCAGCAACCAGCCCGTCGAGCTGGCCGCGCGGTTGAGCCGGGACCGCGGCCGGGTCGTCGACATCGGCAAGTGCCGCCTGGACCTGCCGTGGAACGCGTACTACGAGAAAGAGCTCGACGTCCGGTTCTCGCGCTCGTACGGCCCCGGGCGCTACGACCCGGAGTACGAGCTCGAAGGGCGGGACTACCCGATCGGCTACGTGCGCTGGACCGAGCGCCGCAACCTGGCGTGCTTCCTCGATCTCCTCGCCCGCGGCCGCGTCGACGTGGAGCCCTTGGTCTCCCACATCTCCGACTTCGATGACGCCGTCGAGACGTACCAGCGCCTGAAGGACGGTGATCTGAAGGCCGTGGCCGTGCTGTTCCGGTACCCCGAGCAGAAAGAGGAAGCGGGGGAAGCGGAGGCCCCGGCGGTGGCCGTGCCCGCGGTGCGACGCAGCGGCGGAGCGTCCACCCCGGCCCGGTCCGCCAAGGCGCCGGTGCGGCTGGCGTTCGTCGGCGCGGGAAACTACGCGACGTCGATGCTGCTGCCGCACCTGGCACAGCGCGACGGCGTCGAGTTGTCCACGGTCGTCACCACGACGGCGCTGTCCGCGGCCAACGCGAAGCGGAAGTTCGGCTTCGCCGAGGCGACCACCGATCTCGACGCCGTGCTCGGCGACAAGTCCATCGACGCGGTGTTCGTCGTCACCCGGCACAGCTCGCACGCCGAACTGACCCGAAGGGCGCTGCTGGCCGGCAAGACGGTGTTCGTGGAGAAGCCGTTGGCACTCACCGAGGACGAGCTGGCCGGCGTGCTCGCGGCGGTCGAGGAGTCCGGCAACGACCGGCTGCAGGTGGGCTTCAACCGTCGGTTCGCGCCGCTGTTGCAGGAGGCCAGGAAGCGGTTCGGCGCCCGGACCGGTCCGGCGAGCCTCCGCTACCTGGTCAACGCGGGCCGGCTGCAGCACGGCAGCTGGTACCTCCAACAGGGCACCGAGGGCTCGCGCTTCGCCGGCGAGGGCGGACACTTCATCGACACGGCGAGCTGGCTGCTCGAGGCCGACCCGGTATCGGTGTACGCGGTCGCCGCGTCCGGCAACGAGGACCTGCAGGTCGTGCTGCACTACCCGGACGGGTCCACCGCCACCATCAGCTACGTCACCACCGGCGCGCCCAGCTTCCCCAAGGAGACGCTGGACCTTGTCGCGGACGGCAAGGTGCTGCGGCTCGACGACTTCGTCCGTGCCTCGGTGTACGGCCGCAAGCGGTGGGTCAGTTCGCGGCTGCCCAAGGCTCGGGACAAGGGCCAGTCCGCCGAGCTGGCGGCGTTCATCAAGGCCGTGCGGACCGGCGGGCCGATGCCGGTGCCGCTGGAGTCACTGGTCGCCACCACGTCGGCCACCCTCGCCGTGCAGGCCGGCCTGGTCGGCGGCGTGCCGGTGACGTTGGCGAGGGCTCGATGACCATGAGCGCGGGCTGGTACCTGCGGCGGCTGTCCCGGATGGGACCGCGGGAGGTCGGCGGCCGGGTGGGCGACGCGGTGCGCAGGCGGCGGTGGCGGTCGGCGCGGCCGGACTGCCCGAGCGTGACCGGCGCCCGGTTCACCGCGGTACTGCCCGCAGGGACGATCGCCGCGGTGCCACCGGACGCCGCGAAACGTCTCGTCGCCGAGGCGGACCGGCTGATGGCCGGGCACGCCGAGTATTTCGGGGTGGACCGCGACGACCTGGCCGACCCGGACTGGTGGTACGACCCGAAGACCGGGCGCCGGGCTCCGTGGGGCTACGCCTTCGACGTGCCGTACCGGGACGAGGACGCGGTCGGGGACATCAAGCAGATCTGGGAGCTGTCCCGGCATCAGTACCTCACCGTGCTCGCCGTCGCCTACGCGATCACCGGGGACGAGCGGTACGCCGAGCGAGTGGCCGAGCACCTGCGGTCGTGGTGGGCGGCCAACGCGCCGCTGCGCGGAGTGCACTGGACCAGCGGCATCGAGCTGGGGATCCGGCTGCTGTCCTGGGTGTGGATCCGCCGGCTGCTCGACGACTGGCCGGGCGTGGCCGGGCTGTTCGAGGGCAACCCGGTGGCGCTCCACCAGATCTGGCACCACCAGCGCTGGCTGGCCGCCTTCCCCAGCCGGGGGTCTTCGGCGAACAACCACGTCATAGCCGAGGCCGCCGGGCAGTTCGCCGCAGCCTGTGCGTTCGGGTGGTTCCCCTCCTCGGCGCGTTGGCGAGCCGGCGCGCTGCGGTCGCTGGAGCGGCATCTGCGAAGCAACACCTTCGGCTCCGGCCTCAACCGCGAGTTGGCCACCGAGTACCACGGACTTGTGCTGGAGCTCGGCCTGGCCGCGGTGGCCGAGGCGGATGCCGCCGACGTGCCGGTGCCCGCGTCGATCCGGCTGGTGCTGCTGCGGATGACCGACGCGCTCGCGGCCGTCGTGGACAACCGGCTGAGGCCGCCGCGCCAGGGGGACGCGGACGATGGGCACGGTCTGGTCGTGGACGGCGCGGGCACCGACCGCTGGGCCTCGCTGCTGGCTACCGGAGACGCCGTGTTCGGCCGGCTCGCCTGGTGGCCGGCGGTGACCGGCACCGATGTGCGCACCCCGCTGCTGGCCGCGCTCATCCGGCCGTACCCGAAAAAAGGAACTGCACCGGCCGTGACCCGCCCGGCAAGCCGACCGGCCCACTTCGCCGACGCGGGGCTCACCATCCTGCGCGGTCCGGCGGAGATCTGGTGCCGCTGCGACGGTGGTCCGCACGGGTTCCTGTCCATCGCCGCGCATGCCCACGCGGACGCACTGTCCGTGGAGGTCCGGCACGACGGGGTCGACGTGCTCGCCGACCCGGGGACGTACTGCTACCACGGACAGCCCCAGTGGCGGCAGTACTTCCGGTCGACCCTCGGCCACAACACCCTGCAATTGGACGGCGGTGACCAGTCCGTCTCCGGCGGCCCGTTCCTGTGGACCCGGCATGCCCGCAGCCGCGTCCTGGTGGCGGACACATCCGGCGCCTCCGACGGGGGGACGGCCCGCTGGTGCGCCGAGCACGACGGCTACCAGCGCTCCGTGCACCGCCGCCGGGTGGAGCTGACCGCAGCGAGCCAGGAGCTGCGGGTGGTCGACGAGGTCCGTGGCGATCGCCGGCCTTTGCGCCTGGCGTTCCACCTCGGGCCGGCGATCACCGCGGACCTGGTGGGGAACCGGGCAGTGCTCACCTGGACCCGGGACGGCGAGGACCGCTCCGCGGAACTCGACCTGCCCGGGCAACTGTCCTGGCGGGCGCATCGCGGCGAGAGTGACCCGCCGCTGGGCTGGTACTCCGCCGGCTTCGGGCGCAAGGAACCCACCACCACGCTGGTCGGCACCGGCTTCGCCGACGGCGCGGAGGGGTTCACCACCGTACTCAGGTTCCGTGGCTAGGGGGCGAGGACGCGTGGTGATCAAGAGGCGGCACTGGGCGTTGCCGACGGCACCGCTGGTGCTGGTCCTGCTGGCGGCGACCGGCTGTACGAGCACGTCGGACGCCTCGGCTAAGCCGACCGGTACGCCCTCCACGTCCGGGGCGCCCTCCACGTCCGTGGCCCGGGTGTGTGCCAAGCCCGCGGCCGGGCCGGCGAAGGCGCCGCCGGGCGCGGTGACGGTCGACCCCGCGGTGGTCGGTGACCTGGCTGCGAAGACCAAGAGCAGCCCCCCGAGCACCACGTTCTGGCTTCGACCGGGCAAGCACACGCTCGAGCCGGACCGCTACGCCCAGGTCATGACCAAGAAGGGGAACCGCTACCTCGGCGCGCCGGGCGCGGTGCTCGACGGCCGGAAGATCAACCAGTACGCGTTCAGCGGTACCGCCCGCGACGTCACCATCCGCTACCTGACCGTGCAGGGTTTCGTCGCGCCGCACGACGAGGGCGTGGTCAACCATGACATGGCCGACGGGTGGGTGATCGAGGACGCGACGATCCAGTACAACTCCGGCGGCGGGCTGATGGCCGGTGCTCGCCAGCAGGTCCGCGCCAGCTGCCTGCGCAACAACGGACAGTACGGAATGAACGCGTACAAGACCGGCGACTCCATCCGCGGCCTGGTGGTCGAGGGCAACGAGATCGTGGGCAACAACACCGACGACTGGGAACGGCGGCAGCCGGGCTGCGGCTGCACCGGAGGCATCAAGTTCTGGGCCGTCAACGGCGCCGACATCCGCGGCAACTGGGTGCACGACAACCACGGAGCCGGATTATGGGCGGACAACAACAACAACGACTTCCGCATCGAGAACAACGTGCTGGAGGCCAACGACGGTGCCGCGCTGATGTACGAGACCAGCTACAACGCGGTCATCCGGAACAACACGATCCGGCGGAACAACTGGGTCGAGGGCCGCAAGTACGGCGACCGCGGCGACACCTTCCCGTACGCGACCATCTACGTGTCCGAGGCCGGCGGCGAACCACGGGTCCCAGCCCGCACGGACAAGATCGAGATCTATCGGAACGTGCTGGAGAACAACTGGAGCGGGATCACCCTGTGGGAGAACGCCGACCGGTTCTGCAACAGCCCGGCCAACACCTCGACCGGTTACTGCACATTGCTGGTGAAGGACACCGCCCGCTGCGCGCGGCCGGCGATCGCCACCGCACCGCTCTACGCCGACTGCCGGTGGAAGACCCAGTGGGTGGACATCCACGACAACCGCTTCGTGCTGGACACGTCCGTCGTCAAGTGCACGGTGGAGTGCGGCCGCATGGCGGTGCTGTCCAACTACGGCACTTATCCGGACTGGTCGCCGTACAAGGGCAAGCGGGTGTCTGAGGCGATCATCCACAAGCAGCACAACCGCTGGCACGACAACGTCTACCGCGGACCGTGGAGCTTTGTCGCCGACGACCCGAGCCGGAAGCTCGACTCCGGGCAGTGGCAGGGCACGCCGTACCGGCAAGACGCGGGCAGCACCTTCGCCCCACAGGCCGGTGGTTGAGATGGGCGGGGACCTGCTGCGCGGTGGGCTGCCGGGCGGACCGGATACGGCGGGCACACAGCCCGGTGCCGGACCACGCCCTGCCGGCACACCGAAGGCCGTCGGGATCGTCTGGGCGTTGCTGGTCCTCAACACGCTCGGCTCCGCCGGGGCGAAGACCATCATCCCGCTGCCCCGCTCCCTCATCCAGATGGTCACCATGGGCGCGCTGGTCGCCGCGTTCGCGCTGGCGCTCGCGCTCAATCTCCGGCTGCGCATCCGAGCCAGCGCCTTCGTGTTGCTGCTCACCCTGCTGCTGGTGCCGAGCGTGATCTCCAGCGCGTACCTGGAGTCCGGGCTCGGCGCGCTGTTCCGCTGCGCCCGGCTGGCTCTCTTCGTCGGCACGCTGTGGCTGCTCAGCCGCTGGTGGGACGGCGGCCTGACGTTCGTCCGGCACCACATCCGGATGTACTTCGCGGTGCTCGTGTCGGTGGCCGCCGGCGCGATCATCTCACCGGGCGCGGCCCTGCCCGAGCTCTACGGCGGGCGGCTGGTCGGCGCGTTGTGGCCGCTCACCCCGCCGCAGATCGGACAGTACGCCGCGGTGATCATCGGGCTCACCGTGCTGCCCGTACTGGGCCGCCGGACCGACAGGGCCAGCGCGGTGGTAGTCATCGTGCCGTCACTCATCCTGCTCGCGTTGACCCATACCCGGACGGCCACGCTCGGCCTGTTCATCGGGCTGGCGTTGGCGATCGGCTCGCTCGTCCTGACCAGCGCAGCCGCCCGCCGGTTCTTCACCTGGGCGGTGCTGTGCGCCGCGGTGGCCGCGGTGGGGTTCGCCTCCGCGCTACAGGCGTGGTTCCTGCGCGGACAGAGCCAGGAGAACTTCTCCGGCCTCACCGGGCGGGCCAAGGTTTGGGACGCCCTGCTGGCAGCGCCCCGGACGACCGCGGAGAAGTTGTTCGGCATGGGCCTGGGCGACAAATCGTTCGGCGGGCTGCCGATCGACAACAGCTGGCTGGCCGTTTACAACGAACAGGGTCTGATCGGCGTCGCCTTGGTGGCGGCGATCATCATCGTGCTGGGCGGCGTCGCGTTGCTGCGGCCACCGTCGCTGTCGAGGGCCTGCGCGATCTTCCTGATCATCTACTGCGCGATCGCGTCGTACACCGAGGCCGGGCTGGGCGATGCCTCGCCGTATCTGCTGCATCTGGCCGTCGCCGCCTCGCTGTTGGTGGCACCTGCCGCGGCCACGCACCTGCCGACGCCCGAAGTCCCTCGACGACGCATCCCGCGATGGGCCCAGAGATCGGAGGTGAGCTGAGCATGCATGTCCTCGTGGTGCACAACCGCTACTCCTCGGCGCAGCCGAGCGGGGAGAACAAGGTCGTCGACCAGGAGGTGGCGCTGCTGCGCGGGGCCGGCCACCGGGTCGAGGTGTTCGAGCGGTGCAGCGACGACATCGCCGCCCGGTCCCTCCTTGCCAAGGCCGCGGTACCGCTCCTTGTGCCGTGGAACCCGGCGGTCCGCGCGGAGCTCGCCGCCCGGCTTCGCGCCGAGCGACCGGACGTGGTGCACGTCCACAACGTCTTCCCGCTCCTGTCGCCCGCGGTGCTGGCCGCCTGCGCCGACGCCGGCGTGCCCGCCGTCGCCACGCTGCACAACTACACCCAGGTCTGCCCACCCGGCACGCTGCAACGGGACGGCCGGCCGTGCACCGAGTGCGTCGGGTCGATGCCGCTGCCTGCCGTCCGGCACGGCTGCTACCGGAGCTCCCGGCTGGCGACGGTGCCGCTCGCGGTCAGCCTGTCGGTCAACCGGCGGCGGTGGTGGTCCGGCGTGGAGCGGTTCTTCTGCATCTCCGCGGCGCAGCGCGACGTCCTGGTGCGGTCCGGCATGCCCGCCGAGCGGCTGGCGGTGAAGCACAACTTCGTGCCCGACCCGGGCACTTGCCGAGCGGGTGACGGCGAGCATGTGCTCTATCTCGGCCGGCTCGCGGAGGCCAAGGGCGTGCGGCTGCTCATGACCGCGTGGGACGAGATCGCAGCGAGCGGCGGTGTGGGCGTACCGCTCGTGATCGCCGGCGCGGGGCCACTGGAGCGAGAGGTGACCGCCTGGGCGGCGGGCCGGGACGACGTGCGGTACGTGGGCCTGTACGACACGGCCCAGTGCCGGGAGGCCGTCGCGCGGTCGGTCGCCGTTGTGGCTCCCTCGACATGGCTGGAGGCGTTCGGCCTGGTGGTCGTGGAGGCGATGGCGGCGGGGGTCCCGGCCGTCGCCGCCGGTCACGGCGCCTTCGTCGAACTCGTCAAGGACGGGGTGACCGGGCTGTTGCACCGGCCGGGCGAGCCCGCCTCGCTCGCGTCCTGCATACGCCGGATCACGGCCGAGCCGGCCCGCAACCGGGAGATGGGTCAGGCGGCCCGGCGCCGTTACGAGCAGGGGTTCAGCCCGGCCGTCGGGCTGGAGCGCCTGGTGAATGGGTACCGCACCGCGATCGCGGGTCGGTCCGGCGGCGGGGACAGCCCGCCGCCGGTAGGGGACAAAAGCACTGGCTCGCGGTGGGGGCACCAGCGCGAGCGGGGATGGGGGCAGTAGATGACACGATGCCGACTCTGCGGCTCGGCGGCGATGGGGAGCGTCGTCGATCTGGGGGCGACCCCGCCGTGTGAGAGCTTTCTCGCCGCGGACCAACTGGACCAACCGGAGCCCGCGTACCCGCTGCACCTGCGGGTCTGCACCGACTGCTGGCTCGCGCAGATCCCTCCGCTGATCACGCCGGAGGAGACGTTCACGCAGTACGCGTACTTCTCCTCCTACTCGACCTCCTGGGTGGAGCACGCGCGCACGTTCGTCGCCGACGCCGCACAGCGGCTGGGTCTCGGCACCGACGCCTTCGTGGTCGAGGTCGCGAGCAACGACGGGTACCTGCTGAGGCACATGGTGGACCGGGGGATCCGCTGCCTCGGCATCGAGCCGTCGGTGAACGTCGGCGCAGCGGCGCGGGACGCGGGTGTGCCCACGCTCACGGAGTTCCTGGACCCGGCCACCGGCTCGGCCGTCCGCGCCGAGCACGGCCCGGCGGACCTCGTCGTAGCCAACAACGTGTACGCGCACATCCCCGACGTGGTCGGGTTCACCCAGGGGCTGCGCGCCCTGGTCGCCGACGACGGCTGGGTCTCCATCGAGGTGCAGCACCTGCTGACCCTGATCGAGGAGAACCAGTACGACACGATCTACCACGAGCACTTCCAGTACTACACGGTCGCGTCCGCGATCCGGGCCCTGGCGAGCGGCGGACTCACGCTCGTGGACGTCGAGTTGCTGCCCACGCACGGCGGTTCCATCCGGCTGTGGGCCCGGCCGGCCGAGGTCGCCGGCGAGCCGACCGAGCGAGTGACCGACGTCCTTGACCGGGAGAAGGCCGCCGGACTGCAGGAGCTGTCCGGGTACACCGAGTTCTCCTCCCGGGTGGCCAAGGTGCGCCGGGACCTCCTGAAGTTCCTCATCGAGGCGGCCGAGCGCGGCGAGACGGTCGTCGGCTACGGCGCCCCGGGCAAGGGCAACACCCTGCTCAACCACTGCGGCATCCGGCCCGATCTGCTCCCGTACACGGTCGACCGCAACCCCTACAAACACGGCAGGTTCACCCCGGGCACCCGCATCCCGATCCTGCCGCCCGAGCAGATAGCCGCCGACCGACCGGAGTACGTCCTCGTCCTCCCGTGGAACCTGCGGGCCGAGCTGGTCGAGCAGCTGTCCTTCGTGCACGCCTGGGGCGGCCGCCTTGTCTTTCCCATCCCGGAACTGAGCATTGTCGAGGTCAAGCCATGAAGGTCGTTCTGTTCTGCGGCGGTTATGGGCTGCGTATGCGCGACGGAGCCTCCGACGACATGCCCAAGCCGATGGCGATGGTCGGCCCGCGGCCGCTGATCTGGCACGTCATGCGCTACTACGCGTACTTCGGGCACACGGAGTTCATCCTGTGCCTCGGGTACGGGGCTCACCACATCAAGAACTTCTTCCTCAACTACGAAGAGACGGCGTCCAACGACTTCGTGCTGCGGGGCGGGCAGACCGAGCTGCTGTCCACCGACATCGCCGACTGGACGATCACCTTCGCGCAGACCGGCATCGAGTCACCGATCGGGGAGCGGCTGCGCCGGGTGCGGCACCACCTGGACGGCGACGAGATGTTCCTCGCCAACTACGCCGACGTTCTCACCGACGCCCCGCTGCCGGAGATGATCGACTCCTTCGCCCGGCGTGACGCCGGTGCGTCGATGATGGTGGTGCCGCCGCAGTCGTCGTTCCACTGCGTGGACCTGGGCGAGGACGGCCTGGTGGGGGGCATCACCGCGGTGAGCGAACTGCCGCTGTGGGAGAACGGCGGCTACTTCGTGCTCCGCCAGGAGGTCTTCGACCACGTACCGGAGAACGGGGACCTGGTCGCTGACGGATGCGCCCAACTGGCCAAGCGCGGCCGGGCGGTGGCGTACCAGCACCGCGGCTTCTGGAAGCCGACCGACACCGTGAAGGAGCGGGCCGCGCTCGACGACGCCTACGCCCGGGGCGACCGCCCCTGGGCCGTGTGGGAACGGGACAGGGCCGCGGTGAGGACCGCGTGATCCGGCTCGGGACCGGGCCCCTGGACCGGATCGTCGCGGTGGGCGCGCACTGCGACGACATCGCCATCGGCGCGGGCGGCACGCTGCTGACGATGTGCCGCGCGCGGCCGGGTATCCGTATCGACGCTCTGGTGCTCTCCGGCGGTGGCAGCGAGCGGGAGCAGGAGGAGCAGGCCGCGCTCGCCGCCTTCTGCCCGGGTGCCGAACTGCGGCTGACCGTGCTCAAGCTGCCGGACGGCCGGCTGCCCACGCACTGGGACGAGGCCAAGGCCGCGGTCGAGGAGCTGCGCGAGCGGACCGAGCCGGATGTCGTCCTTGCCCCGCGCACCGATGACGCGCACCAGGATCACCGCGGCCTGGCGAAGCTGGTGCCCACCGCATTCCGCGACCACCTGGTGCTCGGCTACGAGATCGTCAAGTGGGACGGCGACCTCGGCCGTCCGTCGGCGTACCAGCCGCTGTCGCCGGAGATCGCCGAACAGAAGGTGCGGCTGCTGCAGGAGCACTATCCCTCGCAGCGGCACCGGCCCTGGTACGACCGGGAGGCCTTCCTCGGTCTCGCACGAATCCGCGGCATCGAATGCCACGCGCGCTACGCCGAGGCGTTCGCCGTCACCAAAATCACTCTCGACCTGGGGGAATGAACCTTGCGCGTACTGCTCACCGGACACCAGGGATACCTGGGCACCGTCATGGCCCCGGTACTCACGGCCGCCGGGCACGAGGTCGTCGGCCTTGACGCCGGCCTGTTCGCCGACTGCGTCCTCGGCCCGCCGCCCGCGGACCCGCCGGGAACGCAGGTGGACCTGCGCGACGTCACGGCCGAGCACGTGGCCGGGGTGGACGCCGTGATCCACCTGGCCGCGCTGTCCAACGACCCGTTGGGATCGCTGGCGCCGGAGCTCACCTACGACATCAACCACCACGCGTCAGTCCGGCTGGCCCGGCTCGCCCGCGACGCCGGAGTGCGGCGCTTCCTGTACGCGTCGACCTGCTCGGTCTACGGTGCCGCCGGCGGCGACGACTTGGTGGCCGAGGACGCCCCGCTGCGCCCGGTGACGCCGTACGCGGAGTCCAAGGTGCGGGTGGAGGACGACCTGCACGCGCTGGCCGACGGCGACTTCAGCCCGGTGTTCATGCGCAACGCCACCGCCTTCGGCTTCTCTCCCCGGCTGCGCGCCGACATCGTGCTGAACAACCTGGTGGGCCACGCGCTCCTGTCCGGCGAGGTGCTTGTGCTCTCCGACGGCACCCCCTGGCGCCCGCTGGTGCACGCCGCCGACATCGCACGGGCCTTCACGGCCGCGCTGATCGCGCCGCGCGAAGCGGTGCACGACCGGGCGTTCAACATCGGCAGCGAGATCAACAACGTCACGGTCGCCGAGATCGCCGAGCAGGTCGCCGAGGCGGTGTCCGGCTCGCGGGTGGTGATCACCGGGGAGAACGGTGCCGATCCGCGGTCGTACCGGGTGGACTTCTCCCGGTTCCGCGCGGCGTTGCCCGGCTTCGACTGCGAGTGGACGGTCAAGCAGGGCGCGCTCGAACTCGCCGACGCCTACCGGAAACACGGGCTGACCCGGGAGGACTTCGAGCGACGCTTCACCCGGCTTGCCGTGCTGCGCGCGGCGTCCGACGCCGGCGCCGTCGACGACACCCTGCGGCGGCGCCGATGACCGCGGCCGGCGAACAGATGCACAAGCTGGTGGAGCGGTTGTACCCGCTGTGCCGGAGCATCACAGGGGACGGTGTGCGCGCCACCCTGGAGATCGTCGGCGAGTACGTCCCGCTGCAGGTGCACGAGGTGCCGACCGGGACGCAAGTGCTCGACTGGACGGTGCCGCAGGAGTGGAACATCCGGGACGCGTACATCGCCGACACCGCCGGCAACCGGGTCGTCGACTTCGCCGCGTCCAGCCTGCACGTGCTCGGCTACAGCGTGCCGGTGTCGGCGACCATGCCGCTGGCCGAGCTTCGCGCGCACCTGCACACCCTGCCGGACCACCCGGCCTGGGTGCCGTACCGCACCAGTTACTACACGCCGGAATGGGGGTTCTGCCTGGCCCAGGAGACCTTGGACGCGCTGCCGGACGGCGAGTACGAGGTGCGTATCGACTCCACACTCGCCGATGGCCACCTCACCTACGCCGAGCACGTGGTTCCCGGGCAGGTCCCCGACGAGGTGATCGTCTCCTGCCACGTCTGCCACCCGTCGCTGGCCAACGACAACCTGGCGGGCATCGCGGTGGCGACGTTCCTGGCGCGGGCGCTGGCGGAGCAGACGCCGTACTACACCTACCGGTTCATCTTCGCGCCCGGCACCATCGGGGCGATCACCTGGCTGGCCCGCAACGCGGAGCGGATCGAGCGGGTCAAGCACGGGCTCGTGCTGGCCTGCGCCGGCGACTCGGGCCAACTGACGTACAAACAGAGCAGGCGCGGCGACGCGGAGATCGACCGGGTGATGCGGCACGTGCTGGGCGCCTCCGAACGCCCGTACCACGTCGCCGAGTTCACTCCGTACGGATACGACGAGCGGCAGTTCTGCTCGCCCGGGTTCGATCTCGGCGTGGGCTCGCTCAGCCGGACCCCGTACGCCGGCTACCCCGAGTACCACACCTCGGCGGACAACCCGGACTTCGTCTCACCGGAGGCGATGGCGGACACCCTCTCCGTCTGCCGCGAGGCGTTCGCCGTACTCGACCGCAACCGGCGGTACGTCAACCTCAGCCCCTACGGCGAGCCACAGCTGGGCCGGCGCGGGTTGTACGACTCGCTCGGCGGCCGCAGCGACGCGAAGCAGGCCCAGATGGCCATGCTCTGGGTGCTCAGCCTCTCCGACGGCGAGCACAGTCTGCTGGACGTCGCCGAGCGGTCCGCTCTGCCGTTCGACACCGTCGCCGTCGCGGCCGGCGCCCTGCACGGCGCCGGGCTGATCAAGGCATGACGCCCGTGACCACCGAGGGGGAGAAGGCGAGACCAACGGCGGCAACCGCCAGGCGGGCCCTGGCCGGCCGGTTGTCCTGGGGCCTTGCCGACCAGGCCGCCTCCAGCATGAGCAACTTCGCGGTGGGGATCTACGTGGCCCGCTCGCTCGGGGTGACCGCGTTCGGCGTGTTCAGCCTCGCCTGGGTGACCTACGGCGTGGTGCTCAACGTCTCCCGCGGCCTTGCCACCGATCCGCTCGTGGTGCGCTTCAGCGGCGTGTCGGACGCGTCCTGGCGCGGGGCGGTGGCCCGGTCGTCGGGTACCGCGCTCGGCGTCGGTGTATCCATCGGCGCGGCGTGTCTGGTGGTCGGCCTTGCTCTCGGCGGCCGCTTGGGGCCCGCGTTCGCCTGCCTCGGCGTCATGCTGCCGGGGCTGCTACTTCAGGACGCCTGGCGGTTCTCGTTCTTCGCCGCCGGCATCGGGCGGAAGGCGTTCGTCAACGACCTCGTGTGGGGTGTCGCGCTCGTCCCCGCCCTGGTCGTGGCGGCCCACGTGGGCAGCGTGGCCGCTTTCGTGCTCGCCTGGGGCGCGTCCGCCACGGTGGCCGCGGGGTACGGCTGCATCCAGTCAGGCATCCGGCCCCGCATGTCCGGGGCGCGCGGGTGGCTTCGCGAACAGCGTGATCTCGGCTACCGGTATCTGGTCGAGAACGTCAGCCTCAGCGGCGCGAGCCAGTTGCGGGCGTACGGGCTCGGCGCGATCGTCGGGGTCGGCGCGGTGGGTGCGGTCCGGGGCGGCGAGCTCCTGCTCGGCCCGTTCCTCGCCGTGCTGATGGGGCTTTCGCTGGTCACCGTCCCGGAGGCGGCACGGGTGCTCCGGCGGGCCCCGCACCGGCTCGGCACGTTCTGCCTCCTGTTGGGTGGCGGGCAGGCCGCCGGCGCGCTGTCCTGGGGCGGGGCGCTGCTGCTGATGCCGGACCGGCTCGGCGAGCTTGTGCTCGGCGACGTCTGGCACTCCGCCGCGGACCTCATCGTGCCGATCACCTTCAGCGTCGCGGGCGCCGGCCTCGGCACCGGTGCGGCGGCCGGGCTGCGCGCGCTCGGTGCGGCCCGGCGCAGCCTGCGCTGCCAACTGTTCGCCTCCGCCTGCTATGTCGGCGGCGGGCTCGGCGGGGCGGCCGTGGCCGGCACGGTCGGCTCGGCCTGGGGCGTCGCCGCCGCGACCGTCAGCGGCTCGGCCGTGTGGTGGCTGCAGCTGCGGTCCGCCCTGCGCGAGCGCCACCACACCCCCATCCGCGAAGTGAGGACGCCATGACCGCCCAACCCAGGCTGAGCATCGGCCTGCCCGTCTACAACGGCGAGGAGTACCTCGCCGAGTCGCTCGACGCCCTGCTCGGCCAGACCTACGAGGACTTCGAGCTGGTCATCTCCGACAACGCCTCGACCGACGGGACCGAGGGCATCTGCCGCAAATACGCCGCGCAGGATGCGCGCATCCGGTACATCAGGCTGCCCCGGAACATCGGCGCCACGCCGAACCACAACCATGTGTTCGCCGAGTGCCGCGGCGAGCTGTTCAAGTGGGCCTCGCACGACGACCTGTACGCCCGGGACCTGTTGCGGCGCTGCGTGGAAGCCCTTGACGAGCGGCCGGACGTGATCCTCGCGCACACCGACCAGGCGATCATCGACGGCGAAGGCCAGGTGAAGGTCCCGTACGAGTACGGGCTCGCCACCGACTCGCGGCACCCGCCGGAGCGCTTCCGCAGTCTGCTGTTCGAGCCCGGTGGCGACGACTTCTACGGGGTGATGCGGGCCGACGTGCTGCGCCGGGTGAAGCCGATGGACAGCTACCACCACGCGGACCGCACGTTCGTCGCCGAGATCGCCCTGCACGGGCCGTTCCACCAGGTGCCGGAGCTGCTGTACTTCCGCCGCGACCACCCCACCCGCGCCGAGCGGGCGAACCCCAGCAAGCGCTCCCGGTGCGTCAACCTGGACCCGCGCCGGGCAGGCCCGCTGCACCCGACGCCCCGGCTGCTCGCCGAGTACGTCTGGGGCTTCGCCTCGGCGATCCGGCGGGCGCCGTTGTCCCCGGCCGACCGGCGCGCGTGCTACCGCCACGTGGCCGCATGGATGGCCAGCCGGGTCCGGCCGGGCGCCGGCGAGCGGGTCGAGGACCGCGCCCCGGTCGACCCGGCCCTGCTCACCGTCTCCGTCGACGCCCTCGTCGCCGGCCGTGAGGGGAGGCAGGCATGACGTCCGCGGACGAAACTCCGGTGCGCGTCGGGGTGTTCGGCCTGCTCGGCTCCGGCAACCTCGGCAACGACGGGTCGCTCGAGGCCGTGCTCGGGTACCTCCGCGCCGAGCACCCGGAGGCGGTCGTGGACGCGCTGTGCGGGGGACCCGAGGTCGTCGCGACCCGGTACCGGATCCCCGCGACGCGGCTGCACTGGTACCGCGGGGAGTACCGGACCGCATCGCGGGCGGGCGCGATCGCGGCGAAGGGTCTGGGCAAACTCGTCGACGCCGTCCGCACCGCTGCCTGGGTGCGCCGGCACGACGTGGTGATCGTGCCGGGCATGGGCGTCCTGGAGGCCACGCTGCCGCTGAGGCCGTGGGGCTTCCCGTACTCGCTGTTCCTGCTCTGCGCGACCGGCCGGCTGTTCGGCACCCGGGTCGCGCTGGTCGGCGTCGGCGCCGCCGCGATCGGCAACCGGCCGACCCGGGCCCTGGTGCGCTGGTCGGCACGCCTTGCCACGTACCGGTCGTACCGGGACGCCCAATCCCGGGACGCAATGCGGGCGATGGGCGTGGACACCGCGCGCGACGAGGTCTACCCGGACCTCGTCTTCGCCCTGCCGACGCTGCCGGCGAGCGCGCCCTCGGGGCCGCCGGGCCCGGTCTGCGTCGGCGTCATGGCCTTCCACGGCGGCAACGACGACCGCGCCCGGGCCGAGGAGATCCACCGGCGCTACCTCGACGGGACGATCCGGTTCGTCCGCGCGCTGGTCGAGGACGGCAGGCCGGTCCGCCTGCTCACCGGCGACGAGTGCGATGCGCCGGTGGTCGCCGCGATCCTCGACGCGGTGGACTCGCCGCTGGTCACCGCTGCCGAGGCGGCCTCGCTGGCCGACCTGATGAAGGAGATGGCGGCTGCCGACACCGTGGTGGCGACCCGGTACCACAACCTGATCTGCGCGCTGAAGGTCGGCACGCCGACGCTCGCACTCAGTTATGCGGCGAAGAGCGACGCGCTCATGTCTCAGATGGGGCTGGACGCGTACTGCCACCCGGCTCGCGAGGTCGACGCCGACCGGCTGCTCGAGCAGTTCCGGGCGCTGGAGCAGAGATCGGCGGAGCTACGGCGGACCCTCACCGAGCGGAACCTGGTCGCCGCCCAGCGCCTCGAGCACCAGTTCACCGCCTTGACAGCGGCCCTGTTCCCGGCCACCGACCACGCCCACGCCTTGCGGGAGGCTCCATGAATGCGCCCGGAATGAAAGCGACCGAAGTCCCGGCGATCGCCGGCGCGTACCTGTTCGAGCCGACGCCGTACGCCGACGAGCGCGGCTTCTTCTGCCGCACCTTCGACGCCGACGTGGTCCGCTCGGTGGGCCTCGACCCGGACGCCTTCGTCCAGGACAGCCTGTCCCGCTCGGTCCGGGGCGTGCTGCGCGGCCTGCACCTGCGCTCCGGCGCCGGCGAGGCCAAGCTGGTGCGGTGCTCGTACGGGAGGATCTTCGACGTCGTCGTGGACCTGCGGACGGACTCGCCGACATACCGCGGCCGGGCCTTCTTCGAGCTGTCCGACGAGACGCAGGTGACCCTGTACATCCCGGCGGGGTGCGCGCACGGCTTCCAGGCTCTGACCGGAACCGCCGACGTCTCGTACCGGATCGACCGCCCGCACGATCCGACCGAGGACGTGACGATCGCCTTCGACGACCCGGAACTCGCCATTCCCTGGCCGCTGCCGGTCACATCGATGTCCCAGCGGGACCTGGAGGCGCCGAGCCTCGCCGAGGTCCTGCAGCCAAAAGAGAGTTGAGGTTGTCGTGGACACCGAAGACACCGAAGAGCTCCTCCTGCCCCGGTCGCGGATGGCGAACGAGCGGCTGCACGCCATGATCCCCGGAGGCGCGCACACGTACGCCAAGGGCGACGACCAGTACCCCGAGAACCTGGCCCCGGTCATCAGCCACGGCCGCGGTGCCCATGTGTGGGACATCGACGGCAACCGCTACATCGAGTACGGCTCCGGGCTGCGATCGGTCAGCCTCGGCCACGCCCACCCACGCGTGCTCGAGGCGGTGCGGCGGGAACTCGACCGCGGCAGCAACTTCGTCAGGCCGTCCATCGTGGAGGTCGAGGCCGCGGAACGCTTCCTGGCCACGGTGCCGACCGCGGAAATGGTGAAGTTCGCGAAGAACGGCTCCGACGCCACCACCGCCGCGGTGCGCCTCGCCCGCGCCGTCACCGGGCGCCCGCGGGTGGCCATCTGCGGCGACCATCCGTTCTTCTCCGTCGACGACTGGTTCATCGGAACCACGCCGATGTCCGCCGGTGTTCCGGCGGCGACCACCGAGCTCACCGTGGCGTTTCCGTACGGGGATCTGGCCGCCACACAGGAGCTGCTCACCCGGTACCAGGACGAGGTCGCCTGCCTGATCCTCGAACCTGCCGGCCACACCGAGCCGCCGCCCGGGTACCTCGCCGGCCTGCGCGAGCTGGCCGACCGGCACGGCTGCGTACTGATCTTCGATGAGATGATCACCGGCTTCCGCTGGTCCGAGGCGGGCGCCCAGGGCCTGTACGGCGTCGTCCCCGACCTCTCCACGTTCGGCAAGGCGCTGGGCAACGGGTTCGCCGTCTCCGCGCTGGCCGGGCGCCGCGACCTGATGGAGTGGGGCGGGCTGCGTCACTCCGGCGACCGGGTGTTCCTGCTGTCCACCACGCACGGTGCGGAAACGCACTCCCTGGCAGCCGCGATGGCCGTGCTCACCACCTACGTCGAAGAGGGCGTCACCGCGCGGCTGCACACCCTCGGCGAGCGGTTGGCCGCCGGTGTCCGCGACGCCGCGGCCGGCATGGGCGTCGGCGACCACATCGTCGTCCGGGGCCGGGCCAGCAACCTGGTCTTCGCCACCCTCGACGAGAACCGGCAGCCGTCGCAGCAGTACCGCACCCTGTTCCTGCGCCGGCTCCTCGCGGGCGGGGTGCTGGCCCCGTCGTTCGTGGTGAGCAGCGCGCTCGGAGACGCCGACATCGATCACACCGTCGACGTGGTGGCCCAGGCATGTGCGGTGTACCGGAAGGCACTGGACGCCGCTGACCCCACCCCCTGGCTGGCCGGACGACCGGTGAAGCCCGTATTCCGCCGATTGGTGTGACGTGACGTGACGTCAGCGACGCTCCCGCCGATCGGCGTCGGCCGTCCGATCGACCAGCCAGTCAGCCATCCGGTCGACCAGCCACGCGGTCGCCGGTACCACCACCAGCGCGGTGCACCAGCCGCCGAGGACGTCGGTCGGGTAGTGCGCGCCCAGGGCGACCTGCGCCCAGCCCATGGCCGCGCCGGCAACCAGCGCCGCGGCGAGCACGAGTGACGTGCCGGCCGTCCTGCCGAGGCCGAGCCGGCCGGTCGCGAGCAGCGCCACCACGAGGGCGAGCGCGGTGAAGAAGGCGGTGTGCCCGCTCGGGTAGGACAGGTGTGCGTCGTGGATGGTGCGTCCCACCAGGGACTTGAGCAGCGTCGCCGTCCCCACGGCCATGCCGACGCCGGCAACGGTGAGCACCGCTGCGCGAGGACGCCGAAGCAGCAGGCAGCCCGTCACGGTGGCCACGACCAGCGTCGCCGCTCCGGCTGGCTCCCCCAAGAAGTCCGTGGCCAGAGCGACTTGCCGCCACGGCGGCCGCACACCGTCCACCGCCGCCCAGATCCGCGCGTCCACCATGCCTGGCTTGCTGTCGTCGGCATACAGGACCCCGAGCACGACGACCACCAGCGCGGCGAGGGCCGCAATCAGCCCGAGCCACACGCGCAGCGATGGGGGCAGCACCGCGGGCGCCGGCCGGCCGGTCACACGCCCACCGCATCCGGTCGACCTGCGGTAGTGACCTTCCTGTCTGCCGTGCGCAGCGTCGGGCGTTGCGGGATTACGTCGCCGCCCTGCTGGCGCCGCGGGACCGCAACAAGACGCTGACCGCGTTGGCGGAGCCGGCGACCGCGCCCCACGACGGCGGGGCGTTGTTTCCGGACGACTGCGGTGACCGTAGGTCCGGGCACGCCACGGCCTATGTGTCCCGTCAGTACCTCGGCTCCCGCGGGCAGGTCGGAAACGGCATTGTCGCGGCCACCACCGCCCGGGCCGATGAACGCGTGCACTACCCGCCGCACACCGTGCCCTACCAGCCGGCTCCCACCCTGCCCCAAGGGCCCACCGATCCGGCGTTTCGCACCAAGGGCCAACTGGCCGCCCACCTGGTGGTGGTCCGGGCCCGCGCCGCGCGCATCGCGTTTCGGGCTCTGGTCGCCGGCTGCCGCTACAACCCCAGCGGAAGCCCGCACTTCATCGCCGAACTCGACCGCGCCGCGACCCCCTACTTGGTGGCGGTCGAGCCGAACACCTCGCTCATGACCGAGACGGGGAAAAGCCCGCTCACCGTCGCAGACCATCCGACAGATGCGATGCACCTTCCCCTCCCGTCGGGGCCGACGCCATGTCACCCGCCGCTACCGCGATGCCGCGCCCCCGAGAACTGCCCGCTGCCGCCGGCCGACATGGCCGGGATCGTCAGATGTACGGGCTGCGCACGGCTGGACCGAGCAAGATTGCAAACACGTCAAGCGCGAACTGGGCTGGGCCGACTTCCAGGCCCGCTCCGGCCAAGCGATCCAACGCCACTGACGCTGGTCGACGTGGCCTTCGGCTTCTGCTGGCGCCAACTCCCCACCAACGAGCCCCCGTCGTGTCTGACTTGGCTCGCACGGGAGCCATCAGCCTGTGCAGCCCCGAACTCGCCAGCCTGTCCATCACCCTCGCCAAGGGCAGCGGAATCAGTCTCTACTTGCCACCCTAACCAACAATGCGGTCGCGGCAATCCGGCTTCGGAAAGTCCGCGTGTCAACACTCCGCGATTTTTGGTTCTGGATCGCTTTTCCGTGCCGGAGCCACGGAGTGTCACCGAAACCGCGATCGAAGTGACGGGCATAGTCGCGCCGAAAGGGTGCCCCGTATATGTGCGTTCGCGCGAGCGCGGGGCACCCCGTCGATCCGGTTGGAGAGTCAGTTCCCCTCGGTTTCGAAGGTGCGCAGCAAATCGGCAGCGACGCTCACGGCAATTGTCGCGGGTTCCTTGCCGGTGACGTCGGCCAATCCGATCGGGGTCTTGATCCGATCGATGGTGGCCTCGTCGTGACCGCCCTCGGTGGCGAGGCGTTTGCGGAACCGCACCCACTTGGCCGCCGACCCGATCAGCCCGATGGAGCCGAGATGGGTTGTGCGCAAGGCGGCGTCGCACAGCGCGGCGTCCTCGGCGTGATCATGGGTCATGATCACGATGTGGGTGCCGCGCGGCAACTCCTCCAGCACCTCCTCGGGCAGCAGCGGCGTGTGATGCACGTGCACCTGCGCCACCGCGTCTGCCAGCACGTCGAGCCGCTCCTTGGTGAGGATGTCGGAGCGGCTGTCGATCAGATGGAGGTCGAGGTCCTGACGAGCCAGGATGCGCGCCAGTTCCAGCCCGACGTGCCCGACGCCGAAGATCGCCACCGCCCGTACCACCGGCAGCGGTTCGAGCAGCACCGAGACCGTGCCGCCGCAGCACTGCACGCCATGCTGGTTGGTCACCTTGTCGTTCAGAGCGAAATCAATCAGCTCCGGCTCCGGCTTGGACTCGACGACCATCTCCCGGGCCCGATCGATCGCGACGGCCTCGACATTGCCGCCACCGATCGAGCCCCACGTTTCGGTCTGCCCCACGACTAGTTTCGCACCGGCGTCGCGCGGTGCATGGCCGCGCACGGTCGCGACGGTCACCAGCACGCCGGACTCCCGGCGTGCCCGCAACCGTGCGACCGCGGCGATCCACGTCATGTCAGGCACCGCTCAACGCTTCTGCGTCGGTTCGGATCTTGCCGTCGGCGGCGTGCCCGTTACCGGCGTGACCGTTCGGGGAGGCATCGCCCTGGCGAACCGCCTGGATCGCCCAGTACACCGCCTCCGGCGTTGCCGGCGAGGCCAACTCGACGCTGCCCCCGCTCGGCCCGAACGCCGCGGCGGCCTGCCGCAACGCTTCTCGCACCGAGAACGCCAGCATCAGCGGAGGCTCACCCACCGCCTTGGACCCGTAGACCGAGCCCTCTTCGGTGGCGTTCTCCAGAAGCGTGACGTTGAACTCCTCGGGCATCTCCGAGAAGCTCGGCAGCTTGTAGGTGCTCGCGGCCTGGGTCAACAGCCGGCCGCGGTTCGGCCCATCAGTGGCGTCCCAGCGCATGTCCTCGAGCGTCAGCCAGCCCGCTCCCTGCACGAAACCGCCCTCGACCTGACCGATGTCAATCATCGGGGACAGGCTGTCGCCGACATCGTGCACGATGTCTACCCGCCGGATGCGGTACGCGCCGGTGAAGCCGTCCACCTCCACCTCGGCTGCGGCGGCGCCATGGGAGAAGTACTTGAACGGCGAGCCCCTGAACGTCTTGGCGTCCCAGTGCAGTCCCTCGGTCCGGTAGAAACCGGCAGCCGACAGCTGAACTCGCTGGAAGTACGCGGTGCGCACCAGGTCGTCCCAGGCCAGCTCCTTGTCGCTGCCCAGGGTGCGCGCGACGCCCTCGACGATGCGCACATCCGAGGCGTTCGAACCCAGCTGTGAGGCGGCCACCTGCAGCAGCCGCTCGCGCAACTGCTCGCAGGCGTTCTTCACCGCCGCACCGTTGAGATCCGCCCCGGAACTGGCGGCGGTGGCAGAGGTGTTGGGCACCTTGTCGGTTCGCGTCGGGGCCAGCCGCACCTTGTGCAGCGGGATACCCAGCGTGGTCGCGGCCACCTGCAGCATCTTGGTGTGCAGACCCTGGCCCATCTCGGTGCCGCCGTGGTTGATCAGGACGGAGCCGTCCTTGTAGATCAGCACCAGCGCGCCGCCCTGGTTGAAGGCGGTGAGGTTGAACGAGATTCCGAACTTGATGCCGGTGACCGCAAGTGCCCGCTTGGTGTTCGGGTGCGCGGCATTGAAGGCAGCGATCTCGCGCTTGCGATCGGCGATGCCGCCGTTGTCCAGGGTCTTCTGCCAGACGGCGGAGATCCGTTCGGGCTGGACGACCGGCTGTCCGTACGGCGTCGCCTGACCCTGCCGGTAGAAGTTGCGCTCCCGCAACTCCATCGGATCCAGGCCGAGCAGCGGCGCGCACCGGCCCATGATGTCCTCGATCACCAGCATCCCCTGCGGTCCGCCGAAGCCGCGGAAGGCGGTGTTGGAGACCTTGTTGGTCTTGGCGATGCGACCGGCGATGCGCGCGTTGGGAAGCCAGTAGGTGTTGTCGATGTGGCACAGCGCACGGGCCACCACCGGCTCGGAGAGGTCCAGGCTCCAGCCGCCGTCCGCGGTCAAGGTGGCGTCCAGTGCCCGGATACGGCCGTCGGCGTCGAAGCCGATCTTCCACTGGGCGTGGAACCCGTGCCGCTTGCCGGACATGGTCAGGTCCTGAGTCCGGTTGAGCCGCAGCCGAACCGGCCGACCGGTCAGCTTGGCGCCGAGCGCGGCGACGGCCGCGAACCCGTGCGGCTGCATCTCCTTGCCGCCGAAGCCGCCGCCCATCCGCAGACACTGCACGGTCACCTCGTGACTGTGCAGACCGAGCACGTGCGCGACGATTTCCTGGGTCTCCGAAGGATGCTGGGTGCTGCTCTGGACGAACACCTGCTCGGCCTCGTCGACATAGGCCAGCGCCGCGTGCGTCTCGAGGTAGAAGTGTTCCTGATCGGAGAACTGGAACTCGCCGGTGAACACGTGCGCGGAGTCGGCGAAGCCTGCGTCGAGGTCGCCGGTCAGCATCACGGGCTGAGCGCCGTGAAAACTGTTGGCCGCGATCGCGTCCTGCAGCGTGATCAGGGAGGGCTGTTCGTCGAGTTCCACCTCGACGGCCGCCGCACCGAGCCGGGCCGCCTCCAGGGTCTCGCCGAGCACCCAGGCGACCGCGTGGCCGTTGAACATGACCTCGTCGGGGAACAGCGGTTCGTCATGCTTCATCCCGGCATCGTTGACGCCGGGCACGTCGGCACCGGTCAGCACGCGGACCACACCGGGCACGGCGAGCGCGGGCTCGGTGCGCAGCGCGGTGATCCTGCCGTGGGCCTTCATGACCTGGACCGGGTAGGCGTGCAGCACGTCCTTGGTGCGGTAGACCAGGTCGTCGGTGTAGAGCGCGGTGCCGGTGACGTGCAGGACGGCACTCTCATGCGGCATCGAGACGCCGACGACAGGCTTTTCGGGGCGTTCGGACAAATGACTCATGACGACACCGCCTCAGTGGTTTGCGCGTACAGCTTCAGCAGGCTCTGGCCCAGCATCGCGGAACGGTAGAGGGCGCTGGCGCGATGATCGCTCATCGGGGTGCCCTCGCCCCGCAGCGCCCGGGCCGCGGCCTCGACGGTCTCCGCCACCCACGGCTTGCCCTCCAGGGCCGCCTCGGTGGCTGTGGAGCGGATCGGGGTGGCGGCCACGCCGCCCAGGCCGATGCGTGCCTTGCGGACGATCCCGTCCTCGATGTCGAGCGCGAAAGCGACTGCCACGCTGGAGATGTCGTCGAAGCGCCGCTTGGCAATCTTGTGGAAGGCCACGACCGGCGACAGCGGCAGCGGAATGCGCACCGCGCGGACCAGCTCGCCGGGACGGCGCACGCTCTGTCGGTAGCCGGTGAAGTAGTCCGCCAGCGGGACCTCGCGCTCACCGTCGGCGTCGGCGAGCACCACCGATGCCTCCAGCGCGAGCAGCACCGGCGGGCTGTCACCGATGGGCGAGCCGGTACCCAGGTTGCCGCCGACGGTCGCACCGTTGCGGATGAGCCGGGATGCGAACTGCGGGAACAGCTCTGCCAGCAGCGGGACGCCGCCGTCGAGGCGGCGTTCGATCTCGGTGAGCGTCAGCGCCGCCCCGATCTCGATGTAGTCGGATTCGACGCGCAGCTCCCGCATTTCGGACAGCCGGTCGACGGCTACCACGCAATCCGCCCGGCGGGAGCGGATGTTCACCTCCACGCCCCAGTCGGTGGAGCCGGCGACCACCACCGCGTCGGGCCGCTCGCGCAGCAACTGCAGCGTTTCGGCCAGGGTGCTCTTCCGCAGGAACGCGCTGTCGTCCTGTGCGTATTCGGTGGCAACCGGTGCGGGCGGGGACTGCTCGCGACGCTGCGCCAGCGGGTCATCATCGGTGGGCGTACCGACCGCGAACGCGGCATCGCGAATCGGGCGATAGCCGGTGCAGCGGCACAGGTTTCCGCTCAGCGCGTGCAGATCGAAACCGTTCGGACCGTGCTCGGCGTCGGTGTCGTCGGCCGAGTCCGCGTGCGCGCAGCGGTCGGGTCGGTAGTACTCGGCGGCCATGCTGCAGATGAATCCCGGCGTGCAGTAACCGCATTGGGAGCCGCCGCGGACCGCCATCTCCTCCTGCACCGGGTGCAGGGCGGGCGGCGTGCCGGGGTCGCCGGCGGTGGCGAGGCCTTCGGAGGTAATGATCTCCTGGCCGTCGAGCGTCGCGACCGGGACCAGGCAGGCGTTGACCGCCACCCAGTCGGTGGGCTTGTTCACCCCGGGACGGGCCACCAGGACCGAACAGGCGCCGCATTCACCCTCGGCGCAGCCCTCCTTGGTGCCGGTGAGGCCACGCTCGCGCAGAAAATCCAGCACTGTGGTGTGGGGCGCAGCCGGTGAAATCGGTGCTTCTTTCCCGTTGACCGTGATCCGCGCCGCTACCATGACGGGCCTTCGTTTCGGTGCGCGATCGGACGATTCATCATGTTCGCCAATTTCAGGCAGCTTTCTGTGTTCAGACGCGCCACGTGAGAGGAGCGGGCGCAAAAGGGCACGCAACAGCAACGTGCCGGAAGGTGGTGACGGGAAACCCGGGATGTGCCACAGACGGGCACATCAGAACGGCGTGCTCAGCAGCCGTGTGCGATCCGACCCGGAACCCAGACCGTGCGCTGGGCGAGGCGACCAAGATCAGAGCTGGTGTACATCCGCTGGTCGCCTCCTTTTGGTAGTTATGGGTCAGCAACTACCGCAAGCTAGTGGCTGGGGCCGCAGAGGTCAAGAGGCTGACTTCGATCTCTCAAGAGCCGATCGGATTCGAGGCTGGGGCGCCACCGCTGGGTGGTCGAGTGCACAGTGTCCTCGTCTCACCGCCACCGTCTCCAATCCCCACCGAGCCGCAGATCGAACAGCGCCTCTGCACTGAGAGCATCGCTGGGGAGACGAAATAGCGGAGAGGTGAACTCTGACGGCAGGCTTTGACGCCGGTGAGGACCCGGATCGCCAGGCATGGACGCATACGCCGGTACTGCGGTGATCAGGCGCACCACCACCTGAGAAATCGAGGAGAGTGCACAGTGAGCGGGAGTACTGATGAGGCGGCGCGTGTCACCTTCGCGTGGGGGCGGATCGAAGCGTGGCTGAGTGAGTATGCGCCTGGTTCGTACCGGTCGTTGCGTGCGCCTGCCGGCGAGGGGGAGGTGGCGGCCTTCAAATGCGGACCAACAGTTCGTCGAGTAGCGCCTGTACGCACATTGCTGCCGCAGCTGACCGGGCAGCAGGTCCGGCGGCTGTCGCCGGGATTCACCTGAACCGGCGATATCGCCACACCTGTTGCGCCCGCCAGCGTCAACGAAACCGACGCTGAGCTGCATGAAGCCCCATCGGCCGGCTTCGCGCCACAGCCGTTCCCCCAGAGAACTGCCGGCCCTCCCGGGAGCAGCACTCGGATCGGCGGTGGGCGAGGGGAAGGGCACGTCTCCACAGTACGAGAGATTCGAACAGGTGTACCTTTCTGGTCGTGAGCACCCCCTCCCGCTTCCCTCCCAGGCTTCAGGCCGTACAGCCCGCCCGTACGGCCCTGAAGCACCTCGATCCCCGGCCCGAGACGGACGGCAGCGGGAAGCCCCGAAAGGCGCCGCAGCGGCCGACAGCTCCGCCCAGCCCTTCTGAGCATGCTGATCCCTTAGTGGCGTTTTAGGCTGAGATCCCGGCGGTGGAGGAGGCGGCTCATGCCGAGGCCCGTATGGAGCGGCGCCATCTCGTTTGGCCTGGTCACGATCCCTATCAAGGTGCTGCCCGCGACCGAGAACCGCTCGATCAGCTTCCACCAGTTCCACCTGGAGGACGGCGGCCGGATCCGTACCCGCAAGGTCTGCGAGATCGACGGCGAGCAGCTGCGCGCCGACGAGATCGGCCGGGGTTACGAGGTCTCCAAGGACACCATCGTCGAGGTCACCGATGAGGACCTGGACAGCATGCCGCTGCCGACCGCGAAGGCCATCGAAATCGTCGCGTTCGTGCCCGCCGACAGCATCGACCCGGTGCGCATCGGCGACTCGTACTACCTGGCCGCCGACGGGGCCGTCGCCGCCAAGCCCTACGTGCTGCTGCGCCAGGCCCTGGAACGCAGCGCGAAGGTCGCCGTCGCCAAGTTCGCCTGGCACAACCGAGAACGCCTCGGTCTCCTGCGGATCAAGGAGGACGCGATCGTCCTGCACGCGATGCGGTGGCCCGACGAGATCCGCGACCCCGCCGAACTCACGCCGAAACCAGTCGACTTGGACGACTCCGAGATCGACGCCGCGATCCAGCTCATGGAAACGATGGCGGCCGACGACATCTCCGGATACACCGACCACTATCGCGAGGCCCTCGAAGAGGTCATCGCCGCCAAGGCCGCCGGGAAGCAGCCGCCCAAGGTGGAGGGCGAGGAGGAACCGGCCGGTCAGGTCGTCGACCTGATGTCCGCCCTCAACGCCTCCGTGAAGGCGGCGAAGGAATCCCGCGGCGAGAGCGGCGAGCACGCCACCGTCCACGACATGCCGAAGAAACGCACCGCGAAGAAGACGACGGCCGCCAAGAAGAGCGCGGCGGCCACCAAGAAGACCGCGACCAAGAAGACGGCCGCCAAGAAGACCGCCGGTCGAAAACCGAAGAGCGCCTAGGGCCTGTCGTTTGGATCAGGCCGGATCAGTGAGCGGGGTCTGGTGCGTGCCAGGGCACGGGAGCCCGGCAAGATCCGAACGACAGGCCCTAGCCCCCATCTCCGCTGCACAGGGGACTGTCGGACGGCGGAACGTTCGTCACTTCTACACCTGTGGCACCTTCACAAATGGAATGCCGGAATCGGTTTCGGTACTCCGTCGGTGTCGTGTTGAGTTTCCGGCGGAACGCACGGATGAGGGTGTCGGTCGTGTTGAAGCCGCAGGTGGATGCGATACGTTCCAGCGTTACATCCGTGGATTCAAGTTGATTGCGCGCCACTTCGACGCGGGCTGATTCGATGTAAGTGGCCGGGGTCATTCCAAGTTCAGTCTTGAAGATTCGGGTGAGCTGCCGTTCGCTCACGTGGGCGTGACTGGCGAGGTCGGCGACCGTGAGCTGCTCGGCGATGTTTCGCATGATGTAGTGGCGGAGATCCTCGATGCGTCGCGTTGTCGAGACGGGTTCGAGCGGGACGCTGAATTGGCTTTGCCCGCTTGGCCGTTTCAGATACATCACGAGCTGCCGAGCGACGCGAAGCGCGGTGGCTTCGCCGAAGTCGTCGGCAACGAGGGCAAGCGACAGGTCAAGGCAGGCGCTGATTCCCGCGCCGGTCCACACATCGTGATCGCGAATGAAGATCGGATCGGCGTCGACCTCGATCGAGGGGTGATCGGCGGCGAGTTGCTGCGCGGTGGACCAGTGGGTCGTGGCGCGCTTGCCGTCCAGCAGCCCGGCTTCCGCGAGGATATGTGCTCCGACACAGACGGATGCGACGCGCCGTGTCTTGCCGGTGAGTGCCTTCACCCAGGCGACCACTGTGGGGTCGGTCACGGCGTGAACGCGGCGTTGGCTGTCGACTTCGACCGAGCCGGGCACCAGAAGGGTGTCGATACTCCTTCCCGACACCTCCTGGAAGGTGGCGTCGGGAAGGACACGAACCCCGGCGGAAGTGACGACGGGATCCATGGTTTCGGCAGCCAGTACGACGTGGTAACCCGTCGCGTCGTCCACCTCGCGTTGCAGCAGGGAGAACACTTCCGGGGGTCCGGTGACGTCCAGCAGGTCGACACCGTCGAAGAGGACAACGACAACGAGTCGTTTGACGGTGCTCACTTGGTCTCCGTTCGGTCGGCATCGGCGGTTTACCACCGCACGTGATGTCTGTATTTGCATGTTAGATGTCATTGCCGACACATCTGGTGGGTCGTAGCGTTCAACTCACAGACACCGCGTGGTGGTCCTGACCTTTCAACACGACGCCCGAGGAGGGCACTTCAATGGCTACGACGACCCTGCGTGAGCTCAACGGCTTCGACCAGACCCCTGCATCGCTGGCCGACGCGACACTGATCCTGATCGACTACCAGAACACCTACACCACGGGCGTGATGGAGCTGACGGGCTGGGAGCCCGCCCTCGACGCCGCCGCCGACCTGCTGGCCAGAGCCCGCAAGGCCGGCGCGAAGGTCATCCACATCATCAACGACGGCGGCGAGGGCACCCCTTACGACATTCGGACCGACATCGGCGAGATCCACCCCAGTGTGGCTCCCGTCGACGGTGAACCCGTCGTGGTCAAGCAGGTCCCCAACGCCTTCCACACCACCGACCTGGCCGAACACGTCGAAGCCGCCGGCAACAAGAACGTCATCATCGCCGGATTCATGACCAACATGTGCGTGACCTTCACCGCAGAAGGCGCGTTCCTGCGCGGCTACCAGCCCACAGTGGTTGCCGACGCCTGCGCGACGCGGCCTCTGCAGACGGTGGTTTCCGAGCTGACTGCGGAACAGATCCACCACAGTGCGCTCGCAACGATCGCTGATCTCTACGGAATCGTCGTCCCGTCCAGCTCGTCTTTGAGTTGAGCATCGTACGACCGCGCTCACGCATCACAACGGGGTGGCATGCCTTGCCTGGTCCGTGGCGGACCGCGCGCCTGTCGGGCATGGCGCAGACCGGTGGCTGTCTGCTGGCCGGCTGGGGGCCGCCGGCGGTCGGGGTGCTTCACAACGTCACCGGCGGCCGGCAGGTCTCGCCTCTCCTCCCGCTCGACCATCAGGAGCCCGAGAAGGGCCAGGGTCAGGCACGGGTGAGGCGGGCGGCGACGTGCAGCAGCCGGTAGGGAGTTTCTTGGGTCGGCAGCGGCGAGTTCGCGATCCAGGGTGAGGACGCGGGTCCAGGCGACACTCGTGCGCGTTCAGCTCCGCTTCAGGTGCCGGGGGCCACAATCAGGACATGCGCGTACTGGTCATCGAGGACGAGGAGCGCTTCGCCGAAGGGCTGCGCATCGGGCTGGAGGCGGAGGGCTTCGCCGTCGATGTCGCGTTCGACGGGACCGACGGCCTGTGGCGGGGCGTGAGAACCCCTATGACGCCATCGTCCTCGACATCATGCTGCCGGGTCTGAACGGCTACCGCGTCTGCGCGGCCCTGCGCGCCGAAGGCAACTGGACGCCGATCCTGATGCTCACCGCCAAGGAAGGCGAGTGATACGAGGTCGAGGGTCTGGACACCGGTGCCGACGACTATCTGACCAAGCCCTTCTCGTACGCCGTGCTCCTGGCCCGGCTACGTGCGCTGCTGCGGCGCGACCCGCGCGAGCGGCCCGCCACACTCACCGCTGGTGATCTGCGGCTCGATCCGGCGGCCAAGGAGGTCTCGCGCGGCGGGGAACGGGTCGAACTGACCGCCCGCGAGCTGGCGTTGCTGGAGTTCCTGCTGCGCAGACGCGGCGAGACCGTGTCCAAGCGGGAGATCCTCGCGCATGTCTGAGCTGGCGGCGACCGTACTGGCGGAGGATCTGCGCATCCAGCGGCTGGTCGACGATCTGCTGCTGCTGCTGGCCCGGGCCGACGAGGACGGGCTGCGACCGAACCTCCAGCCGGTCGACGTCGACGACCTGGTGCTCGACGAGGCACGGCGGCTGCGCTCGACAGCGGCGGAGGTTCGGGTCAGCACGGCCGGTGTGTCGCCGGCGCGGCTGGAGGCGGATCCGCAGGGCCTGCGGCGGGTACTGCGCAACCTCGGTGACAATGCGGCCCGGCACGCCCGAACCCGGGTGGCCTTCGACCTCGCGGCGACGGGGGACGGCCGGATCGTGCTGGGTGTCGAGGACGACGGGCCCGGAGTCCCGGACGGCGACCGTGAGCGGATCTTCGAGCGGTTCGTACGGCTCGACGACGCGCGTTCCCGTTCCGTCGAGGACGGCGGCGGCAGCGGGCTCGGGCTGGCGATCGTCGCGGAGCTGGTGGCGGCGCACGGCGGTTCGGTGACGGTGTCGCAAGGCGCACTGGGCGGTGCCCGCTTCGAGGTGTCGCTCCCCTCCGGCGAGGGCGGTCCGGGCCGTCCCTGAAGGCCGGTTCAGTTTCGTTCAGGGTCCTTTCAGCGCCCTGCTGCCACGGTCTGCTTACGAGACGAGGAGGCCCGTCATGAACAGCAGGAAACTCGCGGCAGCGGTGGCGGTGGTGCTGGGCGCGACGCTCGCGACCGGCGGATGCACCAGCGGTGCGGGGAGCGCCCAGACGCGCTCGGGCTGCGTGCAGATCATCGACGAGGCCACCGGCAAGAAGACCGGCAAGTGCATGCCGCTCGCGCCCGAGAAGGACCGGGTGGACCTGGCCAAGCCGGTCTTCTCCCGCTCGGCGTCCATCACCAACCCGCTCCACCCCAGCTCACAGGTCCAGCAGGTGATCTACGGAGGCCAGGTCGGCGGCAAGCCGTTCCGGACCGAGTTCACGCTGCTGCCGGGCACGTCGTCCATCGCCATCAAGGGCGAGCAGGTGAAGGTGCGCACCCTGCAGTACATGGCTCTGTCCGACGGTCGGATCGAGGAGGTCGCGCTCGACTGGTTCGCACAGGCCGACGACGGTTCTGTCTGGTACCTCGGTGAGAGCGTCTTCAACTGCCAGGACGGCGTGGTCGCCGACACCGCCGGCACCTGGAAGGCCGGAAAGACCGGACCGGCTGCGATGATCATGCCTGCGCATCCGAAGGCCGGGAACGTGTACCGGCCGGAGAATGTGCCGGAGATCGTCTTCGAGGAAGTCAGGGTCAAGGCCGTGGGGCAGACGGTCGAAGGCCCGTACGGGCCGGTCAAGGGCGCGATCACCGTGAGCGAGCTGCACATGGACGGCAGCCACGAGGACAAGGTCTTCGCCCCCGGATACGGGGAGTTCTCCACGGGGAACCCGGGCGGCGACCTCGAAGCGGTCTCCCTGGCCGTGCCCACCGACGTCAAGCCGGGTCCCGTGCCCGGCGGGCTGACCGCCTTGTCGAACGCCGTCCGTACGGCACAGAGCGGCACGGTGGACCCGGCGGCTGTGCAGAAGGTACGGGCCGCATGGGACGCCTACCGGAGCGCGGACCGCGTGCCCCAGCTGCTCACCCAGCAGATGGACCGCGACCTCGACACACTCACCACGGCGGTCAAGGCGCGCGATGCGAAGGGGGTCCACGGCGCGGTGCTGCGGGTCGCGCAGAACGACCTCGATCTGCATCTGCGGTATGAACCGCTCGCGACGGAAGAGGCGGCCCGGATGTCCTTGTGGGCACGGCAGTTGACGACCGATGCCGCCTCCGGCGACACGGGCGCGGTCGCCGGGGACGTCACCAGTCTCGAACTCACCTGGGCACGTGCCAAGCACAGTACGGAGGCCGCCAAAGCCGCGCAGATCGACGCCCAACTGCGTGAACTGCGAGACGCTGCCGACCGCAAGGACACGGCCGCGGCAGCGAAGGCGGCACCCGCGCTTCAGACGGCTCTCGCGACCGCTGCGCCCCCTCAGCCCTGACCTGCCCGGTCAGTGCTCCTTGTCCGCCGCCTCCAGGACGAAGACCGGGATCTCACGTTCCGTCTTCTTCTGGTAGGCGGCGTAATCCGGGTACGCCGCGACCGCGCGCTCCCACCACAGCGCCTTCTCGTCGCCGGTCACCTCACGCGCCGTCATGTCCTGGCGCACCGACCCGTCCTGCAGCTCGACCCGCGGGTCGGCGACGACGTTGTGGTACCAGACCGGATGCTTGGGGGCGCCGCCCAGCGATGCCACCGCGGCGTACGCGCCCTCGTGCTCCACCCGCATGAGCGGGGATTTGCGGATCTTGCCGCTCTTGGCGCCCCTGGTGGTCAGGACTATGACGGGCAAGCCCCGCAACGTCGTCCCCTTGGTCCCGCCGGAGCTTTCGTACAGGTCGACCTGGTCGCTTACCCACTTCGCCGGGCTCGGCTCGTACTCACCCTCAAGAGGCATGGCATCCGTCCCATCGTCTCGTCGGAGATCGTGTCATCCGTTCAACACTCCGGGGCCGGGCAATCATCCCGCCGGACGCTCGTAACGGAGCAGCACCGTGCGCGCGTCGAAGGACCGCGACTCGACGAACGTGAGGTTGAGCCGCTCCTTCCCCTGCAGGAACAGCGGCCTTCCGCCGCCGAGGACCACCGGGTGCACGACGATGTGGTACTCGTCGATCAGGCCCAGCTCCGTGAGGGCGGCAGGAAGTGTCGAACCGCCCATCAGCAGCAGATCCTTTCCAGGGCTCTGCTTCAGGGCCGGGACCTCCTCGGCGAGATCTCCGCCGATCACGCGGACGTTCCCCTCCGGCTGTTGCAGGGTCCTGGAGAAGACGATCTTCGGAGTACGGCGCCAGACGGGCGCGAAGGCGAGGTCGTGCGGGTCGTCGGAGATCGACTCGGCGTTGGGCCAGTAGCCGGCCATCATCTCCCAGACAATGCGGCCGTAGAGAAAGGTGTCGGCGCGCTCTTGCAGGCTGTCGCTGTACGCGCCGAGCTCCGGTCCGAGTACCGGCCAGTCGAAGGCTCCGCCCGGCCCGTCGATGTGTCCGTCGAGCGACGAGTGGACGTAGTAGATGATCTTCCTCATGGCTGTTCCTCCTGATCGGTGGTGCGCCCCTTTCGACGCCCTTCACAGGTCTGTCGAACGGGATCGCGCTCGATCGACACCCCAGGGGAAAGATCTTCCGCGAAGGCGCTGCAACGGCATTGCAACCTCGCCGGTGCTCTGCTGGTGGGATGACCGATGCCCCGCGCGTGGAGCTGACACCCGCAGCCGCCGATCTGTTGCGGCGGCTGCGGGCCGCCCACGGTCCGTTGATGTTCCACCAGTCCGGCGGCTGCTGCGACGGCAGCGCGCCCATGTGCTACCTGGACGGGGAGTTCCGTACGGGCGCGTCCGACGTCCTCCTAGAGGATCTCCGGGTGGAGGGCGTCGAGGAGTCGGTCTCGTTCTGGATCTCGAAGAGCCAGTACGAGCTGTGGAGCCACACCCGGCTCGTCGTCGACGTCGTCGAGGGCCGGGGCAGCGGCTTCTCACTTGAGGCGCCCGAGGGCGTGCGGTTCCTGATCCGCTCGCACGTGGTGGACGGCTGAGTGCTCAGGCCCGGTCGCGTACCGCCACGATGCCGTTGAAGACCCCCGCATACGCGGTGCCGTCGGGGCCGATGGTGATCGGCGCCCAGTTGTTGTCGTACGAAGGCCCTGTGCCGGTCAGCCGCTTCCAGCGGCGCTCGCCGGTGCGGTAGTCGACCGCGGTCAGGTACCAGGCGTCGATGCCGAGCTTGCTGGGCTCCTTCTCGTAGAAATAGAGGAGGCCGTTGGCGGTGGAGAGTTTGGGCACGGTGGAGGGTGAGCGGACGTCGCTGTGCCAGACGGTGTCGCAGCCGCTGCCGTCCTCACGTACGTCGATCCGGCTGACGCCGCCGACGACGCTGCGGCCGAACGTCAGAGTGCGCGGGCGAGCGCTCTTCGGGACATGCGGCTCCTCGGTTGTGGACGACGTACGATCGCGCCGCCGCCCGACGGTAGGGCCGGCGCCTTGAGGTGTCCATGTAAGGGCTATGGGCTTTATCGACACTTCATGATCACGCAATGAGCGGCCCTCGCCCGCTCCCCGCCCGCTCTTCACCTGCTGACATGCTGGTACGCGTGAACGCCCCCACTCGCGGCGCGTGGCTGCGCGCCGGAATCAGCCGTAACGGCGGACCGCTGCAGGAGAACGAGCATGTGGTCTGGCTCCAGATCGACGCCTATTACGCGGACAGCCGCGGCTTCGCCGGCGTCACCACCTACGAAGGCGGGCAGGTCCGTTTCCACCATGACGTCGGGGAGCCCGGCGAGGATGTGGGCACACTTCAGCGGTCGGGCGAGGACATGACCGAGACGGGTGTGAACGCGGACGGCAGTACGTTCCGCGAGGTCTGGACGCCGCTGCCGGACAGCGAAGGGGCCTGCGGCTCCTGGCGGGTGGGGACCGCTCAGATCGTCCGCGTCGGCCGGTATGTGGTGCATGTGGACGAGGGCCGCGGCAGCTACTTCGAGCTGACCGACGACGTCACGGCCTGAGACTGCCGACCACGTTGGCGGTTGCCGCGATGCCCTCCTGGATGGTCGGCGCCATGCTGGTGCTCGCGAGGTAGAACCCGAGCAGGGCGCAGACGAACGCGTGGGACATCTTCAGTCCGCCGTTGCGCAGAAAGATCACTGCGAGAACGAGCAGAAGCAGCACGATCGAGATCGAAATGGCCATGGCCAACCTCCTCCGCCGCGCGGGGATCGCGGCGTTCGGCGGTCAGTCTGGCGCAGGGAGGGGCCCGTACGGCCGACTGGCGTGTCCGCCGTACGGGTGTTGTCTGCCAGTGAGTTCGATTACTCGCCGTGGGCGCGCAGGAAGCTCTCCAGGCCTGCCAGATCGTCCGTGTTGATGTGGTCGACGCGGGCGGCGAGCAGCTCGGTCCACATCGCGTCGCGGTCCGGCCCTGCCACGTCGGGGGTGGCCCAGAAGCGGACGCGCTGATTGTGGGAGTGGGCCTCGGCGACAATCGCGTGCAGCTTCTGCCGCTCGGCGCCCGGGAAGGGACCCGTACCCAACCAGGTGAAGCTCTGCGTCCAGTTGCTGGAGATCAGCGGGACGAAGGAGGCGGGGGCGGTGGTGCCGAGGTCTTCGAGGCGGCCGTCGTAGAAGGCGTACCGCTGGTGCTGTGCCTCCATGGGTACGCGGGCAGCCCGGTCGCCGGAGATGACTGGGGTGACGGCGCCGAGGCGGACGTGGCCGTGGGAGTAGCTGCTCAGCATCCGACGGTAGTGCCGCAGCTGGCGGTCGAGTTCGAGATAGGCGTTGACGCCGTCCGTCTTGATGTCGATCAGGAGTTGTACGGGCCGCCGGTAACCGCGGTAGACCGAGCCGTGGTTGGCCTTCGCGCGGGCGAGCAGGGGGTCGAGGTAGAGCGAGCGCAGGGTGCGGGTCGGGTCGAGGTCCGTCGGCTCGTGGGCGACGAGCAGCTCGCCGTCCACGAGGAAGATGTCCGCTTCCACGCTGGTGAAGCCGTGCGACAGGGCGTCGTGCAGGGGCCGTTGGTGCAGATAGTCGTTGTGGGCGTGGGCCCGGCGCAGGGGCTGCGGGCGGGTCTGGCCGCCGTGCCGCTCCGCGGCCTGGGCGTAGGCGGGTGCTGCGACGGCGCCGGCCAGCGCGGCGGCGATGGTGGTGACGGCTCTGCGACGGGTGGTCAGCACGATGGTGCCTCCGGGCTCTACGGGTCGGGAGGGACATCGGTGAGTATGCGTCGCGGGCAGCCCAATGGGCAGGGCAGCGCGAAGAGTTCGGCCATCCGTCACTTGATGCTCAGCCGTGACGGGCCGTCAGTGTGCGTGATACGCAACGGCCGCCGCACCGATGGTCGGTGCGGCGGCCGTGGAGCCGGGCGAGTTGGGACTTTTAGACACGACCTAGGGAGCCTGGAGGGCGACCAGGTCGGCCAGAGTCTCCTTGTGGCGGCCGGGCGTGCCGAGCGCGATCTCGTCGGACTTGGCGCGCTTGAGGTACAGATGCGCCGGGTGCTCCCAGGTCATGCCGATGCCGGCGTGCAGCTGGACGCACTCCTCGGCGGCGTGCACGGCGACCTTGGAGGTGTACGCCTGGGCGACGGCGACCGCCAGAGCGGCCTCCGGGCTGCCCGTGGCCAGCGCGTCGGCGGCGTTCCGTGCCGCGGCACGGGCCGAGACGACCTCCAGCCACAGCTGCGCCATACGGTGCTTGAGGGCCTGGAACGAGCCGATGGGGCGGTTGAACTGGTGGCGTTCGCGCGTGTGGCGGACGGTCTCTTCCAGGCACCACTCGGCGAGCCCCAGCTGCTCGGAGGCGAGCAGCCCGGCCCCGGCGAGCAGTCCGCGCCGTACCGCCTGTTCGGCGGTTGCCGCGTCGGCGAGGCGGGTGGCGGCCGCCGTGTCGCCAATGGTGACGGCGGAGAGCGGGCGGGTGAGATCGAGCGGGGTCAGTGCCTCGACGGTGACGCTCGCCGCCTCGACCGCGTACAGCCCGTCGGGCTTGAGGACGAGGAGCACATCGGCGACGGCGGCGTCCGCGACCCCGGTGATCCTGGAGGCGCCGACCGGCAGCGGCCCGTGCGGCGAGGCCGACAGCGGCACGGCGAGCACGGCGGTCTTGCGTCCGGTCGCCAACTCTTCGATCAGACCGGCCACTTCGGGGGCCTGAACGTCAAGCCCGAGCAGTACCTCGGTCGCGATGACCGAGCTGCTGAGATACGGCGCGGGGGCGACGCTGCGCCCCAGCTCCTCCAGGACCACGGCCGCCTCACGGTGGCTCGCGCCCTGACCGCCGAGCTTCTCGGGCACGAGCAGACCTGCCGCGCCCATGTCCCCTGCGAGCGCCTTCCACAGTTCAGGGTCGTACGGCGTACCGGCCTCGGCGCGGACCAGGACCGACGCGGTGTCATTGCGGTCGGTGAGCAGGGAACGTACGGCGGCGCGCAGGTCGTCCTCGGCCTCGGAGTACAGCAGATCGGGCTGCGGGTTCATCGGGTCAGGTCCTTCCAGGCGACGTCCTTGTCGTTGCGCGGCTCGGAGGGCAGTCCGAGTACACGTTCCGCGACGATGTTCAGCAGCACTTCGCTGGTGCCGCCCTCGATGGAGTTGCCCTTGGAGCGCAGATAGCGGTAGCCGGCGTCGCGTCCGGTGAAGTCGACGAGTTCGGGGCGGCGCATGGTCCAGTCCTCGTACAGCAGGCCCTCCTCGCCGAGCAGTTCCACCTCCAGGCCGCTGATCTCCTGGTTGAGGCGGGCGAAGGCGAGCTTCATTCCACTGCCCTCGGGGCCCGGCTGGCCCGCGGCGAGCTGCTGGCGCAGCCGTTCCCCGGCCAGCCGAGCGACCTCGGCCTCCACCCACAGGGTCAGCAGCCGCTGGTGCAGATCGTGTGTGCGCAGCTCGTGGCGCTCGCGCCAGGTCTGCGCGATCGGGCCGATCATGCCGCCCTCGCGCGGGATGCGGCTGCCGCCGATCGAGACGCGCTCGTTCATCAGGGTGGTCTGGGCGACCTTCCAGCCCTCGCCGATCTCGCCGAGGCGGTGCGCGTCGGGGATGCGCACATCGGTGAGGAAGACCTCGTTGAACTCCGCCTCGCCGGTGATCTGGCGCAGCGGGCGCACCTCGACACCGGGGTCGCTCATGTCGCAGATGAAGTAGGTGATGCCGCGGTGCTTGGGCAGATCGGGGTCGGTGCGGGCGATGAGGATCGCCCACCGGGCCACATGGGCGCTGGAGGTCCACACCTTCTGCCCGTTGACGATCCAGTCGTCACCGTCCTTGACGGCGCGGGTGCCGAGCGCGGCGAGGTCCGAGCCCGCGCCGGGCTCACTGAAGAGCTGGCACCACACCTCTTCGCCGACCCACAGCGGCCGCAGGAACCGCTGCTTCACCTCTTCGGAGCCGTACTTGAGGATCGTCGGGGCGGCCATGCCGAGGCCGATGCCGATCCGGCGCGGGTCGTTGTCGGGCGCGCCCGCGGCGGTCAGCTCGGCGTCCACCACGGCCTGCAGTGTGCGCGGCGCGCCGAGTCCGCCGAGGCCCTTGGGGTAGTGCACCCAGGCGAGACCCGCGTCGAAGCGCGCCTTCAGGAAGTCCGTGCGGTCCGTGGTGGCCGGGGGGTGCGCGGCCAGCAACTCCTTGGTACGGGTGAGCAGTTCGGCGGCGTCCGTCATCGGGCATCTCCTTCCGGGATGACGACCAGGCGGCCGGTGGTCGTGCCGTCGGCTACGCGCTGGACGGCGTCCGCCGCGTCCTTCATGGCGACGCGTCCGCTGATCAGCGGCTTGATCACGCCCTGCGCGGCGAGCTTGGTCAGTTCCTCGTGGCAGCCGCGGATCGCGGCGGGATCCATCTGGTTGTACAGGCCCCAGTGGAGGCCGACGATCGAGTAGTTCTTGACCAGGGCGTGGTTGAGGGCGGGGCTGGGGATCGAGCCGCTCGCGAAGCCGACGATCACGATCCGGCCCTCGAAGGCGACACACTTGGCCGACTTGGCGTAGGCGTCGCCGCCGACCGGGTCGTAGACGACGTTCGCTCCGCGGCCGCCGGTGGCCTCCTTGACCGCGGCGACGATGTCGTCCTCGCGGCGGTCGATGACGACGTCGCAGCCCAGCTCCCGTGCGATGCGCGCCTTGTCCGCGCCGCCGACGACGCCGATGACGCGCGCACCTGCCGCCTTGCCGAGCTGGACGGCCGCGCTGCCGACACCGCCCGCCGCCGCGTGCACGAGCAGCGTCTCGCCCGCCTGGAGGTGTGCCCGGCGGTGCAGTCCGAACCAGCCGGTCTGGTAGCCGATGTGCAGGGCGGCCGCCTCGGCGTCGTCGAGCGCTTCGGGTGCGGGCAGCACGGCCGCGGCGTCGGCGACGACATAGTCGGCGAGTCCGCCGTTCGGCAGTGCCGGGTTGGCGATCACGCGGCGGCCGTCCTCGGTCTCGCCGCAGATCTCCACGCCCGGTGTGAACGGCAGAGGCGGCCGCACCTGGTACTGGCCGCGACAGAGCAGGGCGTCGGGGAAGTTGATGTTCGCCGCGCGGACCTTCAGCAGCAGCTGCCCCTCACCGGGCGTCGGCCGGTCCACCTCTTCGAGCCGCATCACCTCGCTCGGCTCGCCGTTCCGGTGCACTCGCCATGCCTGCATTTCGGGGCCTCCACAAACCGTAGGCAGTACCATGCTCGTCGCATACTAAGCGGTCGCTTGCTTCGCGGGAAGCCCCCTATCAGCCGCGCTTGGGCCTGGCCCGTACATGCATCCGCTCGCCCTGCGGCCCGAACAGACTCAGGAACTCCACGGGCGAGTCCCCCGCCGGGCCGAACCCGTGCGGCACGCGCGTGTCGAACTCCGCAGCCTCCCCCGCGGTCAGCACCACATCGTGGTCACCGAGCAGCAGTCGCAGCCGGCCGGACAGGACATACAGCCATTCGTATCCCTCGTGCGTCCGCAGCTCGAGATCGGCACCGCCCGGCTCCTGGACCACCTTGTACGCCTGGAGTCCGCCCGGCTGCCGGGTCAGCGGCAGCATCGTCCGGCCGTGACGGACGATCGGCTTCTCCCGCACCCGCGGATCACCGACCGGCGGCGCGCCGACGAGCTCGTCGAGCGGTACCTGGTGCGCCCGGGCGATGGGCAGCAGCAGCTCGAGGCTGGGCTTGCGGCGCCCGGACTCGAGCCGGGACAGGGTGCTCACGGAAATCCCGGTCACCTCCGAGAGCGCACCGAGCGTGGCCCCGCGCTCCCGTCTGATCCTGCGGAGCCGGGGGCCCACCTCGCCCAGTACGGCATCGAGCCGTTTTTCGTCGTCCATGTGTCCATTGCAGAAACAGCAAGGCCATTTGTCAATTACGCGAGGCCGGGACGATCGTCCCGGCAGCACGGGTATGGCGGATTCAGGCCGCAGCGGCTATCGATGCGGCCATGACACACGAGAGCGCCTCCCCGCAGCAGCCCGGGCTCCCCGCCGCTCCCCCGCTCGGTGCGAGTGCGCTGCCGGCGAGGACGTACGAGGGACATGTGGTTCTCGTGACCGGCGGCGGGTCGGGTCTCGGCAAGGCGATCGCGGGCGAATTCGCGCGCCTCGGGGCCGATCTGGTGCTGGTGGGACGGGACGAGAAGCGGTTGAAGGCTGCCCGGGAGGGGCTGTACATGTTCGGGGGCAGGGTGGGCGTCGAGGTCTGCGACATCCGGGAGCCCGACCGTATCGCCGAGGTCTTCGACGCCGCCGATGCCGCGCTCGGGCTGCCCGATGTACTGGTGAACAACGCCGCCGCCAACTTCCCCGTACCCGCAGAGGAGTTGTCCCCCAACGGCTGGCGCGCCGTCGTCGACATCACGCTGAGCGGGACCTGGTTCATGGCTCGGGAGTTCGCCCGGCGTCATCTCGCCGCGGGCACGCCCGGGTCGGTCATCAACATCGGGGCCTCGTACGCCTGGACCGGCGGTCCTGGTTTTGTACACTCGGCCGCGGCCAAGGCGGGCGTACAGAATCTGGTGGAGACACTCGCCGTGGAGTGGGGACCGTACGGAATCCAGATCAACGGTCTGGTCCCCGGGCTCGTACCGCACGAGGACATGACCGCCGACATCCGCGGCGGTCTGGAGCGGGCCGACGACAAGGACGGGCGCCAGCCCGCACTGCGCGTCGGACAGCCGCGCGAGATCGGCTGGGCGGCGACCTTTCTGGCCTCGCCCTATGCGCGGTTCATCAGCGGGCACACGCTGGTGGTGGACGGGGCGAACTGGCAGCGGCGCACCGGGGTCGGCGCGCCCGTCGTGACGGTACGGGAGCAGCTGGGGCGGGGCCCCTTCGAGGGCTGACTCGTCTGCCCCGAAGTCACCTGCCCTCGAAGTGCGGTGGCCTGCGGGCCGCCTTCGCCGCGTACCCTTCCCTGGAGTCCTCCGAGGTGAGGGTGAGGGCCGCGCTCAGTGCCGTACGGTCGAGAGCGGATGCCATCCCGGCGTCGGCATAGGCGTCGATGTCGCGTTTGACCGCGCGGACGGCGAGCGGCGCGTTGCCCGCGATCTCGGCGGCGACCTCGTACGCGACATCCGCCAACTGGGCTGCGGGCACGACTAGTTGGAGGAGGCCCAGTCGTTCGGCCGTCGGCGCGTCGATACGGCGGCCGGTGAGCGCCAGGTACTTCGCCCATCCCGCGCCCGCCTCTCGCGCGATCCGCAGATCGCCGCCCGCGTCGACGGCGACCCCGATCTGCGCCTCCGGCAGCGCGAAGACGGCGTCGTCGGCCGCGATACGCACGTCCGCCATCAGCGCGAGCTCGAAGCCGAAGCCCAGGCAGTAGCCCTGGACGGCGGCGACGACGGGCTGCGGCAGGTGGGCGAAGGCCGCGAAGCGCTCGTGCACCCAGCGGATGCCCTCGTAGTAGCGCTGGGTGCGTTCGGCGGGCGAGCGGCCGGTGATCGCGCCGCCGGGCGCGGTGACATCGATGCCCGCGCAGAAGGCGCGGCCGTCGGCACGCAGCAGTACGGCTCTGATGGTGTCGTCGAAGCGGATCCTCTCGGCCATCAGCCCCAGCTGGCGGCTGGATTCCCAGCTCCAGCCGTTCAGCTTCCCGGGGCGGCAGAGGGTGAGGATGCCGATGCCGTCTTCGACGTCGAGCCGTATCCGCTCCTCACCCTCGGCGATCTCCCGGTCCAGCGTGTCGATCACGGCCACCCCTTTCTGACGCTCCATCAGAATGCGGGGCAGCGTACCGCCGCTGTCAGCGGCCGAACAGCTCGAAGGTCACGGCGGGCCGGCCGCCGAAGCGCTCCGCCGCCCGCTGGGCATTGCCGGTGAGGAACGTGCGGCAGTACTCCTCCGGGTCCTGGTCGGTGAGCACCTCGATATACGTGCGGTGCTCCAGCAGGGAGCGGACCGAGCGCTCCAGGCCCGCGGTGGCGTCGACCGCATGGGTGGGCGTCGTGGTGCCCGCGACCGCCACCCAGCGCACCCCGTTCCACGGCTCAAGGCCCTGCTCGGCGATGAGTTCGGGGAAGATCCAGCGGTTCCCGGCGTCGGCGGCCGCGTCGAGCGTCGCCCGGCCCACCGCCCGGTGGTCGGGGGTGTTCCAGGCGGTGCCGCCCCAGGTGTCGCGGTGGTTGAGGGTGATCACCAGCTCGGGGCGGTGGCGGCGGATGGCCGCCGCGATGTCACGGCGCAGCGCGGTCCCGTACTCGATCACACCGTCCTTGTGGTCCAGGAACTCCACCGAGGAGACACCGACGACCGCCGCGCTCGCCCGCTGCTCCTGCTCGCGCAGCGGGGCGCACTTGGCCGGTTCCACGGTGTCCATCCCCGCCTCGCCGCGGGTGGCAAGGAGATACGAGACCTCCCTTCCGCCGTCGGTCCAGGCGGCGACGGCCGCGGCGCACCCGTACTCCAGGTCGTCGGGGTGGGCGACGACGGCCAGCGCACGCTGCCAGTCGTCGGGCATGGGTTCCAGTTGCTCGATCACAGGCTCGGTCATGGGCGCAGGATACGGCGCCGCTCGTGCGTCAGACCTCGCCGCGGGCCAGCGAGAGCAGCCGGTCGAGCACCCGCTGCCCGCTCGCCCGCACCCCGTCGTGCTCGTACTCGTCGGTGACCCAGGTACGCAGTCCGCGGATGGTGCGGGCGGTGCGCAGCGAGTGCTCGGTGTCGACGTACATGTCGTCGTGGTAGACGGCAGCGGCTACGGGCACCTCGTTGGCGGCGAGCCGTGCGGGGTCGTAGAGCGCGGTCCAGTCGGTGCGGGCGGCCAGCAGCTCGGCGCTCTCGCGCAGCGGTCGCAGGGCGGGGTCCACCTCGAAGTGCCAGGGGTGGATGGTCTCCCCCGTGAACAGAAGAGGACCGTCCCCGTCGAGGGCCGTCTCGGCGTCGAACTGCGGGAATTCGGCCCGAACCCGCTCGGCGGCCCAGCCGGTGGGCCCGGCGCCCTGGGCGTAGATCGCCTCGTGCAGCACGGCGTACAGCGGATGTCCTGCGTACGAGAGGGTCCCGAGCACCGCTTCCTGGAAGGCGTCGGAGAGTTCGTGCCCCGCTCCCGTGCGGACGAAGGCGTCCTCCAGCAGATAGTGCAGCTGATGGCTGCCGTCCCCGCCGCCGAGCAGAATCCCCAGCGACTGGAAGGCCTCGGGCGTCAGCCGATAGCCGCCGGGCAGCACGGTCTTGTGCTGGGCGAGATGCTCGGCGATACGGCGCGCACGGCGCACGTCCTGCGGATAGCGGGCGTAGTGCGCCTCGGCCTTGCGCTGGATGCGGGGGTAGGCGGCGCGATAGACGTCTTCGGCCTGGGCGTCCAGGGCGGGCAGACCGCCCGTGATGAGCGCGGTCCGCAGCCCTTCGGGGGCGGTGGAGAGATAGTGCGTGGCGCAGAATCCGCCGAAGCTCTGGCCCAGTACCGTCCACGGCGCGCCGCCCGTGAGCCGCCGCCGGATGAACTCGCAGTCGCGCACGATGCTGTCGGCGCGGAAGAGGGCGAGGTGGTCGGCCTGTGCCTCCGGCTCGCCGCGCAGGGGCAGGGTCTGGCGGTTCAGGGGGGTGGAGCGGCCGGTGCCGCGCTGGTCGAGGAGCAGTACCCGGTACTCCTGCACGGCCCGGCCGAGCCATGCCTGCTTGCCGACGAAGCGGCGGGCGCCGAAGCCGGGCCCGCCCTCCAGATAGACCAGCCAGGGCAGATCGGCACCGGCCCGCCCGCTCGCGACGACCTCGCGGCCGTACAGTTCGAGCTGCTCGCCCGCCGGGTCGGCGTGGTCGAGCGGGACGGTGAAGTGCCGGTCGGTGAGGACGATTCCCGGTTGGCGATAGCTGGTCACTGATGCTCCTGTTCTGTGCTCCGCCCGCCCATGGGATCACACGGGCGGGCGGGGGGACACAGGGAGCCCTGCTCAGCTCGTCGGGAAGTCGTCCGGGGTCCTGGCGCGGTCGCGGACCCAGACGCCTGCGGGCTTGAGCGGCCCGGTTCCGGTCCAGGGACCGTTCCTGTCGCAGGTGCCGCCCTTGAAGACGGCGCCGGAGCGCTCGTCGTCGGAGTAGTTCCAGTTGGACCAGCTGATCTTCTTGCTCGCCATCAGGTCGATGTACTGCTGGGACCTGGTGAAGTTGTTTCCGCCGTCGCCGGATGCGGTCTGGGTGCCGAACTCGGTGACGAACATGGGGAGTTTGTCGGCTGCGCGGGAGAGGGTGTTCAGGTACTCGGTGCCGTGCGAGGCCGCGTAGAAGTGGAAGGTGTACATGATGTTGGACGCGTTGACCGGGTTGTTCACGATCTCGGTCTCGTTCGAGTCCTCGGAGACGCCGAGGGAGGACCAGGCGCGGGTGCCGACGAGGACCGGGGTGTCCGGGTCGTTCTGCCGGATCACCGGGATGAGCTGCTCGGCATAGCTCTTGATCTTCGCCCAGCTCACGCCGCTTGGCTCATTGGCGATCTCGTACAGCAGGTTGTTCTTGTTGGCGTGGCGCTGCGTGATCTCGTTGAAGAAGGTCTTGGCGCGGGAGAGGTTGTAGTTCGGGTCGCCGGGGCTGAGCATGTGCCAGTCGACGATCGCGTACATACCGCGCGCGGTGGCCTGTTCGATGATCGAGTGGACCAGGTCGGTGAACTTGCGCGGGTTGGTCTCGTAGCCGCCTTCCTGGATGTACATCGAGATGCGCAGGACGTCGGCGTTCCAGTCGGTGGCCAGGGCGTCGAGCGAGCCGGAGGTCACGCACTGGCTGTACCACTGCAGGCCGTGGGTGCTCATGCCGCGCAGCTGGATGGGCTTGCCGTACTGGTTGCAGAGCTTGGTGCCGCAGACCTTGAGCTGTCCGTTGATCTCGACGGGCGTCTTTCCGCCGGGCGCGGGGCCGCCCGCGTCGGTGGTGAGACTGTCCACGTTGGGGCCGCCGTTGGCGGTGGTGGCGGTGGCCCGGATCGTGTTCGCGCCCGCTTTGAGGGTGGCGGTGACGGCGGTCGTCGTCCAGGAGGTCCAGGCGCCGGTGCCGGGGAAGGCGCGGGCCGTGGCGGCGACGGCACCGTTGACGGTGATGTCCATCGGGCGGCTGGCCGTGGTGCCGTTGGCGAAGCGGATGGTCAGCGAGGTGCTGCCTGCCTGGGCGGCGTCCACCGTCCACTCGACGTAACTGCCGGCTGTGTTGTTGTAGTTGACGAATCCGCTGCCGGTGAATCCGGTGTGGTTGGACTCGACGACGCCTTGCGAGATGACCGCGTTCTCGGCCTCGTGGGTGACGGCGGCGGCTGCGGTCGGTGCCTCGGCGGCGGGGGCCGAGGGTGCGACGGTGAGGCCGAGGAGCAGAGCGGTGACGGCTGTGCCGACGCCGCCGAGCGAGCGTAACCAGAACTGTGCCCGTCTCATGGGGGTCTCCATTGGCTTTACGAGAACTGGAAGGAAACTTTCCTAACTGATGGAATAGCAGCGCCCACCCGTGCCCTGCAAGGGTCATGACAAGAATGGCCGCGGGCGGGCCGCTTCCTGGGTGTGCTGACCCCGGCGAAGCTGCACGAGGCGCTGCGCCGGTCCGTGGAAGCGGACGCACAGGGGGTCGGGCGCGACGAGGTGGAGTTCGACTCGGTGGCGGACGCCTGAGGCGAAGCCACCAGGGGGTGGTGCGGTCCGCCGGGCGCCTGCCTCCGAGGAGACGTCGGCTACGGTGCTGGGTGTGGTGATCAACGGAGGGGACACGGCACAACCGGGAACAGCGCTGCTCATCGCGGCCGCCCCGGTCGGCAAGGGGCGTCTCATCGACGCGAGTTCCGTGCTGCCCACGCTCGCCGCCGTCCCGCCCAGCGCGCTCACCGGAACCCCGGCCGCCACGGTCGTCGAGCTCGCCGATCCCCTCGATCCGCAGACCGTCCTCACCCGGATCCGCGCGGCGGCAACCGCGGAGGGGCCGCTGTTCCTGTACATCGCAGGGCAGCTCCAACTCGACCGCAAACAGCGGCTGTTGCATCTCGCGCTCGCCCGGACCAGTCCAATGACCATGCGCTACACAGCGCTTCCCTGGCACTGGCTGGCCGCAGAGACGGGGATCCGGCGGCCCGGCACCACCACGGTCGTCGTCGACCTGGTCGCCGACGCCGACGCCTGGCAGCACATCGCCTCGCGGGGCCTCGGCCTGGGACAGGGCATCCGTCTCTACGGACGCGTCACGCCGGCTCCCCAGCGCCGGGGCGCCGCGAGTCCCGACTATCTCAAGGCATGCGCCGCGATCTGGCGCAGCGGGGCACGGCCGGATCTGGCCACCCTGCACGAGCAGGCCGCAGCACGGGCCGGTGGCGAACAAGCCCTCCTCCTTGCGATCGGCACTCCCCCGCCCCGACGGGTCGCGCCACCGGCCGGGGCCGCCCCGGTCGGCACATCGCGTAGCGAGGCCGACCCGCAGCCTTCCGGGGACCCGCATCCGGCGATTCTCGCCGCAGCGCAGGCCGGGCGGCACGCCGAGGCCGCGGCTGCTGCCGCCGCCTGGGAGCAGCAGGAGCTACGGGCCCACGGCCCCGGTTCCGTGCAGGCGATCCACTGGCTGGAGGTCCGGGCCGATCTTGCCCGGCTCGCTCAGGATCCGTCCCTCAGCTGCGAGTTGTGGATGGCCGTCGCGGATGCCCGCCTGACGCGTCAGCAGACGACCGACGACCCCGATGTCGAGGGTGCGGTCGACCGCGCTCACCACCAGTGGGAGCAGATCCGGGACCTGCCCCGGGCGCGGGCGCTCGCGCCGGCGCTGGTCCGGCTGCGGCGCAGTGTTCCGGGCCGTCAGCGCGGGGCGCTGCAGGTGCTGCAACGGCGTCTTGAGAGCCTGCACGCGGGACCGGTGGCCTGAGGGCAGACTCACCGGGGACGGCGGCGGACTCGGACGGCCGCCGCCGCCGACGGCGTTCAGCCACCGGACTCGGGCAGCAGCTTCTCCAACCTGGACTGAACACGTTCGCCTGGTCGGCGGCCTTGGACGGGCGGTGGCTTGTTCGACCCGCCGAGGCGCGACAACGTTGTCAAATGGAAGATGCCGATCAGTAGAGCCCCAAGCACCCAGTCCCGTCAAGGGCGTTCGGGGTCGTCTTTCGGGGCGCCTCCCGGGGCGTCTTTCGGGATGCCAGGGATGTGCGGTACGGTCCCCTCCGGCTTGTTCGACCCGTCGTGCGCGGCCCTTCCGACAAGGCAGGACCGCCATGCAATTGAAGCTCCCGGCCGCCTTCGCCGCCGTGGCGCTGACCGTGGGACTCACCATGCCCGCGCTCGCCGCTCCGGCCTCGGCGGACCCGGCGTTACCGCTGGTCAGTGACCCAACTGTCTACGTCGACCCACTCATCGGCAGCAGAAACGGCGGCAACACCTTCCCCGGCGCCGTCCTCCCTCAGGGCCTGCTCTCCTGGAGCCCCGAGAACACCCGCGGAAACGCCACCCGTACCGCCGCTCCCGGCGGCTACCAGTACGACGCCACCCGCATCCGGGGCTTCAGCCTGACTCATATGTCCGGCACCGGCTGCGCGGGCGGCTCCGGCGACATCCCGTTCTTCCCCTACGCGGGCGAGGTGACGTCCTCCCCCGCCGCGGACACGAAGGACGCGGTGTACGCGTCCGACTTCAGCCACGCCGACGAGAAGGCCGCACCCGGGCACTACAAGGTCGCGTTGAAGTCCGGCGTCACCGCCGATCTGACCGCCACCACCCGCACCGGTTCAGGCCGCTTCACCTTCCCCGAGGACAAGGCGGCGTCGCTCCTCATCCGCAGCGCCGCCTCCGAGGTCGGCTCCACCGACGCGCACCTCGACATCGATCCGCAGCGCCGCACCGTCTCCGGCTCGGTCACCAGCGGCAACTTCTGCGGCTATCTCGATCCCGAGGGGCGCCGCAGCTACTACACGGTCCACTTCACCGCCACCTTCGACCGCGCCTTCACCGCCCACGGCACCTGGAAGGACGGCGAGTTGGCGCCGGGCGCCACGGCAGCCGACGGCGGCACGGGCGGCTTCGGCACCGACGGCCGGCCCGTCACGGGCAAGGGCTCGGGCGGATACGTCCAGTTCGCGCCCGGCAAGGACCCTGTCGGCGTGAAGGTCGCCATCTCCTACGTCGACCAGAACGGCGCGAAGGCCAACCTCACCGCCGAGAACCCTCCGGCCCGCTCCTTCGACGACGTACGACGGGCAGCGCACGACGCCTGGCGCCGTGAACTCTCCGCCATCCGCGTCGGCGGCGGCACCGACACCGATCGCACGACCTTCTACACCGCGCTCTACCACGCCCTTTTCCACCCCAACGTCATCAACGACGCCGACGGGCGCTACGCGGGCAGCGACGGCAAGGTCCACAGGGTGACAGGTGGGCAGAAGGCCCAGTACGGAACCTTCTCGGGCTGGGACGTCTACCGCTCGCAGCTCCAGCTGCTGACCCTGCTCAAGCCGAAGACCGGCTCCGACATCGCCCAGTCTCTGTACAACCTGGCCCGCCAGAACGGCGGCCTGTGGGACCGGTGGATCCACAACGCCGGCGGTACGCATGTCATGAACGGAGACCCGTCGCCCGCCGCACTCGCCGGCATCCACGCCTTCGGCGGCGACGGCTTCGACCTGGACGGGGCACTGGACTCGCTGGTCAAGGCCGCGACCGTACCGAGCGAGAAGGACCTCAGCCCGGCCGGGAAGCCCATCCTGTCGGTGGGGCAACGGCCGTCCCTGGACAAGTACCTGTCCCTTCACTACATGCCGTCCGTCTCGAACGCCTGGGGCGGGGCCGCCGAGACTCTGGAAATCTCCGGCGCGGACTTCGCGCTCTCCCAGCTCGCCACCGCCGCGGGCCGGAAGAAGACGGCCAAGACCTTCACCGAGCGCGCCCAATGGTGGCAGAACAACTTCAACGCCGCGGCCGACCCGACCGGCGGATACATCGCCAACCGCAAGGCCGACGGCAGTTGGGTCACCGGCTTCGCACCGTCCACCGGCAACGGCTTCGTCGAGGGCAGCGCGGCCCAGTACACCTGGATGGTCCCGCACAATGCGGCCGGACTCTTCGCCGCGATGGGCGGCAAGGACAAGGCGGCGAGGCGGCTGGACTCCTTCTTCCACAACGCCGACGGCAGCTGGGCCTTCACGGGCAGCGGCGGCGACAAGTCCGAGATGGACAACGAACCGTCCATCAACGTGCCCTACCTGTACGCGTACGCGGGGCAGCCGTACAAGACACAGGAGACCGTACGGGCCGCGATGCGCAAGCTGTGGTCGACCGCACCCGAAGGCATCCCCGGCAACGACGACCTCGGCGCCATGTCGTCCTGGTACGTCTTCTCGGCGATGGGCATGTACCCGCAGGTGCCTTCGCGCGCCGAACTCGTCCTGTCCTCACCGCTGTTCCCCCGGATCGAGATCGAGCGCGGCCACCGCGACATCACGGTGAGGGCAGCGGGCGCCGCCGCCGACGCCCCGTACGTCCAGTCGCTGAAGGTCAACGGCGCGGCGAGCGACAAGCCGTGGCTGCCCGCCTCCCTCGTGGCCCGCGGCGGGACGCTCGACTACACGCTCGGCAAGGAGCCCAACCGCTCCTGGGGGTCGGCCGCGGACGATGCCCCGCCGTCGTTCCGCACCGGCGAGCAGCCGTACCAGATCGGCGTGGGGCCGACCACCGGGACCGTCGCTCCGGGCGGATCGCTGACCGTCAAGGTGGCTGCGGTGCAGGTGAGTTCGGGTACTGGACCGGCCGTGGACTTCAAGGTGACCGCGCCCGCCGGGCTCACCGCCTCACCGGCCTCCGGCACGGTCGGTCCCGGTGGCACCGCCGACATCGCACTCACTGCGGGAGAGCAGACGGCAGAGGGCTTCTACGACGCCGAGGTGGCCGTCACGAGTGACGGAGGAGTGGCGGTGAAGCAGCCGGTGACCGTCACCGTCGCGAAGCCCGGCAGCCTGCTCGCCGCGTACAACAACGTCGGCGCCTCCGACGACGCGGGTGAGCACGACGAAGCCGACTACGACGGCGGTGGCTGGAGCTATTCGCGCCAGGCACTGACCGCCGCCGGACTCGCACCCGGCGCCAAGGGCACCACCCAGGGCCTCGGCTTCACCTGGCCCGCATCGCCGGTGGCACGCCCCGACAACGCCTCGGCCACCGGCCGGACGATCGACCTGTCCGGCGCGCCGACCGCCCTCTCCTTCCTCGGAAGCGCGGTCAACGGCAACCAGGCGGCGACGGCGACGGTGACGTACACCGACGGCAGTACGGGCACCGCCGACCTCTCCTTCACCGACTGGACGATCGGGGGCGGTGGCGGCACGGTCCAGTACGGAAACGAGACCGTCGCCAGGACCGCGTACCGCAATATCAGCGGCGGCGACAAGGACGTGGTGGACGCCTATGTCTTCGCCACCAAGGCCTTCCGTGCGCCGGCCGGCAAGACGATCAGGAGCGTGACACTGCCGGACAACCAGAACATCCACGTGTTCACGGTGGCGCTGGGCTGACAGGCCGAGAGCCCCGACCGGGCAGGCCGCTCGCCATGCGGCGAGCGGCCTGCCGGAGCACCCTGGTCCTGGAGCTGCCTGCCCCCCGGCCGGCAGCGGGCCAGGAAAGGGTTGGCTGCGATGTTCGTGAGGCTGAGCACCTATCAGGGATCACCGGTTCCCGCGGAGGGGGACCTGACCGCGAACTGGGAGGCGGTTCTCAAGGAGGTCCAGCAGGTTCCCGGCTTCCGGGGCGTGTACTACCTCGTCGACCGGGCATCCGGAAAGGCGAAGTCGCTGACTTTGTGGGACGACGAGCAGTCCATGCAGGCCAGCGAGGTCCGGGCGACCCGGCTGCGCGAGCAGGTGGCGCAGCGTGAAGGCCAGCGGGTTGTCTCGGTCGAGCGCTTCGAGGTGGGATTCAGCCACCTGGAGCCCTGACAGCACAGATTCCACGCGCTCGCATCCGGGGAGCGATGTTGGGCCATCCGTGTTGTGATCGATGGCGGAGGACACCACGCCCTCGGGGAGACCCCTCAACACCCTCAGGACACGCCCTCGAGGACGGGAGAGGACGGGAGGAAAATCATGGCTGAGAAGCTGCGAGCCCGGGACATGATGTCCGGCGGCGTGCAGTGCGTCGGTGCGCACCAGTCGCTGTTCGACGCGGCGAAGATGATGCGCGATCTCGGCGTCGGCTGCCTGCCCATCTGCGGCGACAACAACAAGCTCACAGGCTTGATCACCGACCGTGACATCGTCGTCAAGTGCTGCGCCGAAGGCGTCGACCCGGCGACCGTGCAGGCCGGATCCCTCAATGCCAAGGTGCACTGGATCGACGCCGAGGCCGAGGCAACCGAGGTCCTGGCGACCATGGAGGAACACCGGATCAAGCGGCTGCCGGTGATCGACGTCAAGAGCGGCCACCGTCTGGTCGGCATGATCACGGAGGCCAACCTCGCGAAGAACCTGAGCGACGAACAGATCGCCGAGTTCGCGAGCCGCGTGTACGCGACCGCACCCTAGGAGCCGCGCGTGAGTGGCCCCGCCCCCTGCCCGGGGGCGGGGTCTTCGGCATGCCGGGAGGCGGGAATACCCGAGATGTACGATCGATCGCCAATCTCCCCTGCCAGCAGGCGCGTTGGCCTCATGAACCGGCCAACCGAGGTGCGAATCAGAGGGTAGTCTCACCACGGCGGAGCCGGGCTCGCTCCGCAGATACGGCGGATACGCCGGAGAGGCGGAGAGCACGCATGGTCGATGACAGTCAGTCCGGGACGACCTCGATACCCTTCGACGTGCCGACCTCGGCACGCGCCTACGGGTGGATGCTGGGCGGCAAGGACAACTACGACGTCGACCGCGCCTTCCTCCTCTCCACGCTGCCGGACTTCCCCGAGTGCGTGGACATCGCCCGGCAGAACCGTCAGTTCCTCTTCCGGGCCGTGCGCCACCTGACCCAGGAGGCGGGCATCCGCCAGATCCTCGACATGGGATGCGGGCTGCCGACCGACAACAATGTCCACCAGGTCGCCCGGCGCTTCGCACCGGACACCAGCGTCGTCTACGTCGACATCGACCCGATCGTGCTGGCGCACGGCCGGGCACTGCTCGCCGACGACGACTCCACCACCGTCATCACGGCCGACATGCGGGACCAGCAGTCCGTTCTCGACCATCCCGAGGTGCGGCGGCTGATCGACTTCTCCGAGCCGGTGGCGGTGCTGTTCCTGTCGGTGGGCCACCACCTCACCGATGCCGACGAGCCCCGTGCGGTCCTGCGTACCGTCATCGACCGGGCGGCGCCGGGCAGCTATCTGGGCCTGTCCCAGGTCGTCTGCGACGACCCGGCCAGGGGCGCCGAGATGACCACGCACATCTCGGAGCGCGGCATTCCGTGGCAGACCCGCACCCCGGCCGAACTCGACGCCTTCCTGGACGGCCTGGAGCCCGTGGAGCCGGGACTGGTCAATCTGGCCGACTGGCGCCCGGACCCCGACCAGCCGCCGCTCGCCCCGGTGCACGAGTCCCTGGCCCCGTACCTCGGCGCCACCGAGAACAACAAGGGCATCTACGAGTACGGCGGGCTGCTCCGCAAGGCATAGGAGTCGCTGAGGCCGATTCCTACGCCTTGGGACGACCCTTCCGCAGGAAGCGGCGCAGCTTGGTGAGCGGCCAGGTGTTGATGACGTCGTCCTTCGTCAGCCATCCCCGCTGCGCCGTCCCCACCCCGTAGCGCATGTACGGCAGATGCGTGGTGGAGTGCGCGTCCGAGTTCACTGCGAACTTCACGCCGTACTGCTTCGCGCGCAGGATGTCCTCGTCGCAGAGGTCGAGCCGCTCCGGATGCGCGTTGATCTCCAGGGCGGTGCCCGTGCGCCCGCAGGCTTCGAAGACGGCGTCGAAGTCGGCGTCTATGCCCGGGCGTTTGCCGATCAGGCGGGTGGTGGGGTGGCCGATGACGGCGACGTACGGGTTCTCGCAGGCGCGTACGAGCCGGCGGGTCAGCGCCTGACGGCTCTGGTTGAAGTGTGAATGGACTGAGGCCACGCACAGGTCGAAGCCCTCGAGGAACTCGTCGGGCCAGTCGACCTCCCCGTCCGGGCCGATGTTGAGCTCTGTTCCGTGCAGCAGTCGCATCCCGTGGTGCTTGCGGTCGAGTTCGCGTACGCGCTCGCGCTGCGCGAGGATCTTCTCGTCGGTCATGCGCTGCATGTACAGGTTCGGGGCGTGGTCGGTGATCGCGTAGTACGCGTAGCCGCGCCCGGCAGCGGCGGCGACCATGTCCTCCAGTGGGGCGAGGCCATCGGTGAGGTCTGTGTGGGTGTGCAGGTCACCCCTGATGTCGTCCTCGGTCACGAGGTCGGGGAGTTCGCCGCGCAGCCCTGCCGCGATCTCTCCCCGGTCCTCACGCAGGGGCGGCGGGATCCAGGGCAGACCGAGCCTGCTGTAGATGTCCTCCTCCGTGTCCGAGGTGATCAGTTCGCCGCTCTCGGCGTCGAAGAGTCCGTACTCGGAGAGCTTGAGCTTGTGGCGGACCGCGATCTCGCGGGTGCGGATATTGTGCGCCTTGGAGCCGGTGAAGTACTGCAGTCCCGCTCCCCAAGAAGTGGGCGGCAGGACCCGCAGATCCACCTGAAGGCCCTTGGTTGTGCGGATAGACGTCTTCTTCTCGCCACCCGCGATGACCTCGGCCGTGTACGGAAGGCCGCTCAGGGCCTCCATGAACGGCGCCGACCGCTCCGCCGCCACCAGAATGTCGATGTCCCCGATCGTCTCCCTCATCCGACGCAGCGATCCCGCGTACGTGCAACGTTCGCATCCGGGGATCGCGGACAGTTCGGAGACGATCTGCTCGGCGATGTCCAGGGCTGCGCTGATGAGGATCCGGCCGCCACCGGCCTTCTGCATCAGGGCGATGCCGTGGAGGATGTTCTCCTCGGTCTTCTCGCCGAAGCCCTTCAGATCGCGCAGCCGCTCCGCATGGATGGCATCCAGCAGCTGGTCCACGGAGGTGATGCCCAGCTCCTCGTAGAGGACCATGGCCTTCTTGGGCCCGAGCGTGGGGATGGTGATCAGCTCGCGGACGCCGGCGGGCATCGACGCCCGCGTCTCCTCGATGGTGGCGACGTGGCCCGATTGCAGATACTCGGCGATTTTGTCGGCGGTCGACTTGCCGACGTTGGGGATGTCCCGCAGGCCCTTGGCGTCGAGCTTCGAGACATCCGTGGGGTAGCCGCCGACGGCACGGGCGGCCTTTTCGTAGGCACGCGCCTTGAAGGCATCCCCACCGCTGATCGCGATCAGGTCGGCGTACTCCTGAAGGAGTGCCGCGACCTCCTCATTGGCTCGGACCATACCTCCAGGGTGCTCCGATACCGCCGGGCAGGCACCCGGCAGCCGTACTGGCCACCGGGGCCCGCCCGGGGCGGGTGGCGTCAGAGGCGGATCTTCCAGCTGGTCGTGGACTTCAGCTTCCCGGCCAGTTCCGGGTCCCGTACTGCGGGCGTACGGTCCTCGGCGGTGACCGACAGCTGGTGCGTGCGCCGGTCGAGCAGCCGCAGGACCACGTCCGACACCCGCACCTGAGAACGGCCCGCGAAGGCCTTCAGCTCCCGGCCGTCCAGATACCAGCGGATGGTGAGCTGACGCCCGTCCGCGCCCGCCAGCCGGGGTACGGACGTCTTGGCGGTGTCTCCCAGCCGGAGGGTGCGTGCGGTGGGGGTGGCCGCGGTGACGACGCTCGCATGGCGGTAGAAGCCGGCGATCATCGCCTCGACACCGGGCAGGTTGAAGGGCTTGCCCAGAGAACGCATCAGGGAGTTGTCGGTGGGCCGGTTCAGCCCCGTGACGTAGTAGCCGCCGCCTTCGTACGTGCCGACCGTGCCGCCGTCGGGCGACTCCTCGCCCAGCCAGCGGTACCACTTGGCGCGCTGCCCGGACATGTCCCCGGCGGCCAGCGTGGAGATGTTGGATTCGGCGGGCTCGGGTCCCGTGTAGTGCTCATAGCCCGGGGTGCCGGGGTAGAAGTACTCGTCGGCGAGCTTGCCCAGCGAGTGGCCGGTCTCGTGGATGGCGATCTGTCCGGACTTCTCGTTGCCCGCCGAGGCGGTCGAGATGCCGTCGTAGCCGAGGGTCTGGCTCGGCTCGTTGTAGCCCGCGCCGCCGTACTTGGCGCTGTTGGCGAGGACGAGCACCAGGTCGGCCTCCGGTGCCTTCGCCACGTACCGGTCGACCTTGGTCTGGTCGATGCACAGCAGCCGTTCGATGTCGTCGCACCAGAAGTACGAGCCCAGGGCGGTGTCCCGGACGGTGGCCCGGTCGGGGTCACCCGAGACGCCGGACTCGTTGGAGACCGCGTCGACCGCCCAGACGTTGAAGAGGCCCTGGTAGGTCGTGTACGGCTCGACGGCCGCCAGCTCGGCCCACTTCTCCTTGGCGTCGGCGTGGAACTGGGCCAGTTCGGCGGCGGTGTAGCCGTCCCCGACGACGACGATGTCGAGCCGGTCGGCGGTGGAGCCGTTGTCCACCAGCTTGGTGACGTCGCCGTCGGCGGCCTCCTCGGCCGCCGAGAGCCGGGAGGCCGGCCGGTCCCGGCCCTCCTGCGGTACGTGCGTGTGGCCGGATCCGGCGGCTGTGCCGTGTTCCGGCCCGGGTATCTCGACCTCGACCCCGGCCCCGCCCGGCGGCACCGGATCCGCGGCCGCGCCGCCGGGTGCGGCGGCCAGTACGGCCACGAGGGCGGTGGCCACGCCGGCCGCCGCCATGACTCTGCGTCGTGCTGAACGCATGAAGTCCTCCCCCTGATACGAAAGTTAAGCAACCAAGTAAGCGTGGTGAACGGGTTGCTTAAACTAGGGGGAGGAACAGGACGTGCGCAATGCCTACTGCCCCTGAATACTGGGGAGTTCGAGAACCAGGGGGTTCCCATGGACGAACCGACCGAGATCGGCCGCCGGGTGCAGCAGCTGCGTAACCAACGTGGCCTGACACAGCGGCAGTTGGCCGAGCCCTCGTACACGCCCGCATACGTCTCGACGCTGGAGTCGGGCAAGGTCAGGCCCTCCGAGACCGCGCTGCGATTCCTCGCCGAGCGGCTCGGCACCTCGTTCGAGGAACTGGCCACCGGACGCCCCGCCCATCTGGCCACCGAACTGCGGCTCGGCCTCACCGACGCCCAGCAGCAGCTCGCCACCGGCGCGGCGGACGAGGCTGCCGTCAGCTACCGACGGCTCCTCACCGACGCGGAGAACCTCGACCTGGCTCCCGAGCAGGCCGAGGCGCTGCTCGGACTCGGTGACTGCGCGCTGGAAACCGGTGAACTGGCCAATGCGGGACGGCACTTCGAGGCGGCGGAGCGGCTTCTGGCCAGTGAACCGCTGCCCCGCCGCGCCCGCGCGATCCGGGGCCGTGCCATCGCGCACCTCCTGGCCGGGGAGCTGCGCTACGCCTGCTATCTCCTCGAGTCCACCATCGACGAACTCGGCGCGAGCGGACTCGCCGATCCCGAGGCGCTGGTCCTGCTGTACGCCGCGGTCATCGGCCCGTACATCGACATGGGCGCCCTCGCCCGGGCCGCGCATGCCGCGGAGCTGGCCCTGGCCCTGGCGCCGCAGGTCAACGACCCCGCGCTGGTGGCGAGTATGCACCGGCAGGTGGCCCGCACGTTCCTCGCCGAAGGGCGCACGGCCGATGCCGACGCCTCGCTCGCCAAGGCCCAGTCGATCTACCGGCAGCTGCGACTGCGTACCGATCTCGCGCACTGTCACTGGATGCGTGGCTACGTCCAGGCGCAGAACGGCGATCTCGCCCTCGCCGAACAGGAGTTGCGCACCGCCTGGGACATGCTGAACGCCAAGCGCGCCGTGCTCTACACCGCCCAGGTGGAGGTGGAGCTCGCCGATGTACTGCGGCGGCTCGGGCGGCACGACGAGGCAGCCGGGCTGCTTTCGGCGGTCCTCGAACTCGGCGACCGGCACGGCGCGGTGCACGCGGGCGGCGCGCACCGGCTGCTCGGGCTCATCGCCGAGGAGCGGGGCGAGGCCGAAGTAGCCGAGGAGCACTACGTCCTCGCGATGGCCCTGCTGGAGCGCAGCGGCGCCAGCGGCGACCTGGCCGACCTGTGCCGTCTGCTGGGCGACCTGCTGCGCCGCAGCGGCCGCACCGAGGCCGCCCTGGACGCGTACCGCACGGGACTGGGCCACCGGGCAGCCCCCGGCACCACGACCCTGGGACCGGCCCCGGCGACTCCGCCGATCCCACAGCGCTGAGGCACGTGCTCGCTGTTCGTCAACAGGTGTCCCGGGCCACCCCCGCATCGCGCAGGCGGCGGGCCCGTAACACCAGCTCCAGTTTGAAGCGCCGGTCCGGATCGTCCACCTCGTCGCCCAGTAGCTCGCGGATCTGGCGTAATCGGTAGCGCACGGTCTGCGGATGGACGCCGAGCCGTGCCGCGACCTCGGGGGCGCCGCCACGTGTCTCCAGCCAGGCGAGCAGCGTCTCGACGAGTCGTCGGCTGTGCGCCGGAGCGCACCGGTCGAGTGGCGCTAGGCAGCGCCGGGCCAGGTCCTCGATCAGCTCCTCGGGCGGGAGCAGGACCAGCTCTTCGGTGTGCTCGGTGCAGTGCAGGACCTGGCCGGCCGGGAGCAGCCCGCGTTCCATCAGTCGTACGGCGGCGAAGGCCCAGTGCAGCGACTTGGCGGCCTCGGCGAGCGGGACCGGCGGTCCCATCGCACCGGACCAGCCCGTCATCGCGCGCTCCAGCAGTTCCGGCCGGCCGGCCGCGTCCGGCTCGGGGACGACCATGCGCGGCTGCTCGTACTCCATGTCCAGCAGCACGTCCTGGCCCACGGCCGGGGCGACCGACTCCGGCGCCGGTCGCATCAGTACGGCGACGGCGACCTGTTCGGGCAGCGGCCAGCCGATGCGCTCGGCATGCTCGGCGAGGGCTTCGGTGGGATCCGTGCGGTGCTCGCTGAGCATCAGGCTGATCAACCGCCGCTGCAGCCGCAGCCGTTCGCCCGCCTGGCGGGCGGCGGCCTCGACATAGCCGCGTACGGACTGTGCGACGAGCCCGTCGAGATACTCGAAGCCCGACTCCACCAGCTCGTACATGGCCGGTGGCGGGATCTCGACCTGCTGACCGATCTCGGCGAGGCGACGCCACGCGAGCCGCACGCCCAGCCGGTAGATCGCCTGCAGCGAGTCGAGGCTGCGGCCCTGCAGCACCTCGCCGCGGCCGAACTCCTGGAAGACCTCCAGCTGACGCTCGTGCGGCCGGTCCTCCTCCACCACGAGGTGGTCCACAAAGTCCTCCAGCGCCCGGCGGATGCCGATCAGGGCCATGGGCTCGCCGGAGTCGTCGACGACGAGCGGCAGGCCAGGGAACTCCCTGCGGATCTCTTCCAGAATGGCCTGCGCGAGTGCGGGCACCTCCGCCATGGCCAGGGATGCGAATCGTCGTGCCCGCAGGCGGGGTACGTCCCGCCATGCCGTGCGCACGGGCATGGGTGTCCTCCCTCGCTGCTGGTCGGCTACGGCTGCGGGGACGCTGTCGGCCGACCCGTCTCGAAGGAGACGAGGGGCACGTTGGGCTGCTCAGGTGTGGCATTCAGTGCGGCAACGATGCCGAAAGCAGCCCCCACGGCGAGGACGGCGGCGGCCATGGTGGTCAGCACGGCGGCGGTCAGTCTGTGCATGGTTCAGCGAGCCTTTCGGTCGGAAGGCACCCCGCCCCACGGCTCCGGCTCGGCGACTGCCCAGTCTGTGAGGGGCATTGACACTTCGTCAAGAGGACGCTTACGGTCCCGGCCCGTACAGACGCGCACCGTCCTGAATCCACCATCGGCCCGGGAGTGCCCCCCATGCGTCGTACCGCTTCGCCGTTGTCGCTGGTCCTGTTGGGTGTCGGCGTGTTTCTGCTCGTACTGGCGCCGATGCTCGCCTGGTACGTGGAGCCGCGCGCCGAACGCACCCCGACCGATGTCGATGTCACCACGGTGTTCACCGGCACCGGCGAGTATTTCGACACCACGAGCCTCAGACCCGTCCAGTCGAAACCGATCACCATCACCCGGCGGGTGCTGGGCGACGTCGCCGCGAGCGAGCGCAGCGGGCGGGCCGTGTGGGACGTGTCCACGGCCATCGACACCCCCGACACGCTGGCCTTCCGCGACCCGCGCAGGTCCTACCAGTGGACGCTGGAGCGCTGGGTGACCGACCGCCGGACCAACGCTCCGGTGCACTGTTGCGGCGAGACGCCGGAGTACCAGGGCGAGGCCTACCTCAAGTTCCCCTTCGACGTGCAGAAACGCGGATACCTCTGGTGGGACAACACGCTCGGAGCCACCGTCCGGCTGGAGTTCAAGGGCACCAAGAAGGTCGCGGGCTACGAGGGTTACCGGTTCACCGGGTCCGTGAAGGACACCCGCACGGGCACCCGCCAGGTGCCGGGGCGGCTGGTCGGCCTGCCCAAGCAGAGCCAGGTGCATGCCGAGGAGTGGTACGCCAACAAGGGCATCGAGCTCGTCGTCGACCGGCGGACCGGCCGCATCATGAATGCGAGGATCGCGCCCCGCAAGACGCTGCGGGCACCCGGCGTCGACGAGGCGAAGGTGGTCCTGCTGGACAGCGCGGGGCTGGAGTTCACCCCGCAGACCCAGCGCGCGCAGGTTGCGCTGGCGAAGTCGGACAGCGGCAAACTGCGGGCGCTGGGTGGCACTGTGCCGATGGGCGCGGGAGCGGCCGGGCTCATGCTGGCGGCCCTCGGTGCCGTACTCGTCGCACGTGGCAGGGAACGCCCGAATCCCCAATAATGCGCACAATGTGACGGGGCGTCAGCTCCAGAGCGAGCCAAATTTGTCACCGACGTGAGTAGCGGCATCGAACAGCGGGGCGGACACTACCAACCCCACCCCGCCGCAAGGCTGCTCGTGCCACCAACACCCCCACCGTCCCGCACCCCGAGGCGAGTTGGAGCTCGAATGCCCCAGCACGTACCCCCCACGTTGCGCGCGCCACTCCCCCAGCACCCGCCGAAGTACCCGCAGCACGACCCTCCGGCCGGCCGTCCTCCGCATCCCCGCCGGATCGTCTTCCTCGCCCGCCGCGACCTCGGAAACCCGGCCGCAGGCGGCTCCGAACTGCTCATCGACCGCATCGCCGACGGGCTCACCGCTCACGGCCACCAGGTCACGCTCCTGTGCGGCGGGCCCGCCGCATTGCGCGACTACCGCGTGGTCTCGGCCGGCGGGGACGCCGGGCACTTCCTGCGGGCCCGCCGCGCCTTCGAACGGCAGGTCGGTGACTGCGACCTGCTCGTCGAGGTCTGCAACGGCATGCCCTACCTCGCCCCGCTGTGGCACCGCGGACCAACGCTCTGCCTGGTCAACCATGTCCACACCGACATCTGGGGCGCGCGTTTCCCCGGCCCTGCAGCCCGGCTCGGCAGAAGGCTCGAGCGCTGGGCACTGACCCGCGCCCACAGCGGCAACCTGCTGGTCGCCGTCTCCCCCTCGACGGCCGACGCACTCCAGGACCTCGGAGTCCCGCGCGAGCGGATCCGACTCGTCCACAACGGTGTCGAGGAGCCCGGGCCGCTCGCCCCCACATCGCCGGAACCGCTGTTCCTCGCCGTGGGACGCCTCGTCGAGTACAAGCGCATCGAGCTGCTGCTGCGTCTGTGGGAAAGGGTCAGACCGGTCACCGGAGGCCGGCTCGTCATCGTGGGTGACGGGCCGGAACGGGCCAGTCTCGAGGCTCTGGCCGGGCCCGGCGTGACCTTCACCGGCCGGGTCCCGGAAGCCGAGAAGCACCGACTGCTGTGCGCGGCCTGGGTGTTGCTGCACCCCTCGCTCGTCGAGGGCTGGGGGCTCGTGGTGACCGAGGCGGCGGCCCGGTCCACGCCTGCCATCGGCTTCGACGTCCCCGGGCTCAGAGACTCGATCGACGACGGCGTCACCGGCCTGCTCGCACGCGGCGAGAGCTCGTTCGCCGCGGCCTGGTGCACGCTGGCGCTCAGCCCCGAGCGGCGCGAGGCGCTCGGCCGGGCGGCCGGGCAGCGGGCCGCGGACTTCCGCTGGGGCGCCACGGTCCGGCAGTTCCGGGCGGCGGCCGCGGAGGCCACCATGCAGCGGAGGTGACGCAGCTGTGAAGGATCCCTCCATACGCAGGTCCATCACTCTCTTCCGGGCGTTCATGGGCGAGCAGACCGACCCTGACCGGTGCTACAGCCTGCTCGCCCAGGACGCGGCCGACCAGCTGGAGCGCCAGACGCCCCTGCACGACCGGCTGGTGGTGGACGTGGGCGGCGGACGCGGCCACTTCACCGAGGAGTTCCGGCGGCGCGGTGCGCAGAGCTATCTCTTCGAACCCGACCTGCGGGAACTGGGCGCGCGGGGCACCGTCCCCGAGGGCTCTGTGGTCGCCGACGGCTATCTGCTGCCCCTGGCCGACGGCGTCGCCGACGTCTGTTTCTCCTCCAACGTGCTGGAACACGTCGCCGACCCGCAGACCTTCCTCAGCGAGCTGATCCGCGTCACCCGGCCGGGCGGGCTGATCTATGTCTCGTTCACCAACTGGCTCTCCCCCTGGGGCGGTCACGAGTGGGCGCCCTGGCACTACCTGGGCGCAGACCGTGCCCGTGCCCGCTACCTGCGGCGGACCGGACGCCCGGCCAAGCACGCCCTCGGCGAGAACCTCTTCGCGATCCACATCGGCCCGACCCTGCGGCAGGTGCGCGCCCGCGACGACGTGTCCCTCGTAACGGCCCGCTCCCGCTACTGGCCGTTCCTCGCGCAGGCCGTCACCCGCGTCCCGGGCCTGCGCGAGATCGCCACCTGGAACCTCCTCCTCATCCTCCGGCGCCGAACAGAAACGGCAGCAGCGATGACCAGCCCACCGCGAGCCACCCGTGGCTGAGACGACGTTGACCCTTCCCCCGGGCAGGCCCGGCCGTCCCCGGCCCACCGCCCCGCCGCCGGCCGCCGGGCCGCGCCGCAGATCGTGGCTGCTGGCCTTCTGGGCCGCGGTCTTCGTCGCGTTCCTCTCCGTGTCACCGGGCAGGATGACCTTCGAGACCAAGCTCGGAGTGGTCGCCGACCCGTGGAAGTTCATCGGCGATCTCGGGGAGCTGTGGCAGAGCCGCGCCGGATTCGGCGGGCTCTCCAACCAGTACGCCGGATACGCCTTCCCGACCCTCCCGTACTACGCACTCACCGACCTCGCGCACATCCCGGTGTGGCTGGCCGAGCGGCTGTGGCTCTCGCTGATCGTGGCCACCGCGTTCTGGGGCGCGCTGCGGCTCTCCGAGCGCCTCGGCATCGGCAGCGCGCGGACGCGGCTGCTCGGCGCCGCCTGCTATGCGCTGTGGCCCACCTTCACCATCGTCGTCGGCTCCACATCGGCGGCCGCGCTCCCCGGCGCGCTGCTTCCGTGGGTGCTGCTGCCGCTCACCGGCACTCGCACCCCACGGGTGGCCGCGGCCACGTCCGCGCTGCTGATCCCCTTCATGGGCGGAGTCAACGCAGCGTCGACGCTCGCCTCGCTGCTGCCCGTGGGGCTGTATCTGCTCAGCCGCCCGGCAGGTCCCCGCAAGCGCGCCCTGATCGCCTGGTGGGTTCCCGGAGTCGTACTCGCCACCGCCTGGTGGGTGGTCCCTCTCTTGCTGCTCGGCGCCTACGGCGCGGACTTCATGCCGTACGTCGAACAGGCCGACACCACCACCGGCACGATGTCCGCGACCGAACTGCTGCGCGGCGCCGGCAACTGGGTCGCCTACCTCCACTTCGGCGAAGCCTGGCTGCCCGCCGGATGGACCGTGGCGACCGCTGCGGTCACCATCCTCGGCTCCGCGTTCGCCGCCGCACTGGGGCTCGCGGGCCTGGCGCGGCGCGATCTGCCGGAGCGCCGCTGGCTGTTGCTCACCGTGCTGGCCGTCGTCCTGATCGCCCTGGCCGGATACGCCGGTTCCTTCGGCGCCCCCTTCCACGAGGCCGTCCGGGACTGGCTGAACGGGCCGCTGCGGCCCTTCAGGAGCGTCTACAAGTTCCAGCCCGGACTCGCTCTCGCGCTTGCCTTCGGGCTGATGCATCTGGTGGCGAAGGCGAGCGAGAGCCGCGGAGCCCGGCCGTTCCCGGCCCGTCGTTACGCCCCCCTCGTCGCCGCGCTACTGGTCCTGCCCGGTCTGGCCTGGCCGTACGTGAACGGGTCGATCCTGCAGCCCGGCGCCTTCAAGAAGCTGCCCAGCCAGTGGACTCAGGCCGCCGACTGGCTGGAGAAGAACTCGCCGGACAGCCGCGCCCTCGTCGTCCCGGCCACCTCCCACGGCCTCTACACCTGGGGCTCCCCGATCGACGAGCCCCTCGACGTGCTCGCCGACTCCACCTGGGCGCAACGTGACTTCGTACCGTTCGGGACGCCGGGCTCGCGGCGTGCGATGGACGCGGTGGAACAGGCACTCATGAGCGGCAGTGAAGTGCCTGGCCTGCGCGACTACTTGTCACGCGCCGGCCTCTACTTCGTCGTCGTACGCAACGACCTCGACCCGGACCAGATCGGATACGTCCCGCCGATCACCGTGAAGCGCACCCTGGAGGCCTCCGGCTACAAGAGAGTCACCGGCTTCGACCCGGTGCTCACCGGCGGCCGGATCCCCAGCGGCACACCGCTGCAGGTCCAGGGCATCTTCCCGCGTATGCAGGCCGTCGAGATCTATGAGCCGACCGGCAACACCCGGCGGCCCGGCCAGGTCGGCCTGCAGCCGGTGGCCGACACCGCCGTGGTCAGCGGCGGCCCCGAAGCGCTGCTGCAGCTGTCCGCCGATCCGCGCCTGCGGGAGCGGCCCACCGTGCTCACCGGAGACAACCACCCGGGGCTCGGCACACCGGCCGCGCAGTACGTGGCGGACGGGCTGCGCCGCGCCGACACCCGCTTCGGACTGGTCAACAGCAACACCTCGTACACGTACACCGCGGACGAACGGAACCCTTCCGGGAGCCTGCAGGACCCGGGCGAGCAACCGCGGCAGATCCTGCCGACGACGGGCACCGGGCACCAGACGACGGCGGTCCTGCGGGGCGCGGCCTCGGTGACCGCTTCCAGCAGCGGCAACTGGCTGTTCCACCTGCCGCAGTACGACCCGGTGAACGCCTTCGACGGCAACCCCCAGACCGCGTGGGCCGAGGGGAGTGCCGGGAACGCCGCAGGCCAGTGGCTCCGTATCGGCTTCTCCTCGCCCACCGACATCCCCGCCTCGCTTCAGCTCACCCCGCTGCCAGGCGACGGAATGCGGGCCGCACCCACACTCGTACGGGTCGAGACCGATCAGGGCTTCGAGGACAGCCCGCTTGCACCGAACGGAAGCCCGCAGCCGGTCAAGGCACCCGCGGGACAGGCGAAGTGGCTGAAGATCACGGTCCTGGCGGCCCAGTCCCCCAAGGCCGGCCTCGGCGGCGCGGGCTTCAGCGAGGTCTCCGTCCCCGGTGTCCAGGTGACCCGGCTGCTGCGGCTTCCCACCGACGCGCACGGCAACGAGGCCAGGGCCGAGGTCTTCTCACTGCATCGCGGCAGCGACCCGGGCGGCCTCTCGCCGGTCTCGGCCGAGGAGGGACTGCACCGCCGGTTCAGCGTCAGCCAGGGCGGGGACTTCACCGTCACGGCGAAGGCGCTGCCCGTGCCGGGCGAGGCACTGGACCGGCTCGTCACGGGCGCCGATCCGGGGCAGGGACGGCGGATCACGGCAACCGCCGACTCGACCAGCCGGCTCGGGAACGGCCTCAGCCCGCGCAATCTCGTCGACGAGGATCTGACCACCGCGTGGATCGCCGGCGACCGGCCGGTCATCCATCTGCGCTGGCTCGGCCGCAGGACCGTCGACGAAATCGTCCTCGCGGCCGCGGGCGGACTCTCCACCCGGCCCGAGCAGATACTCGTCAGCACCCCGAACGGCGCCGCGACGGCAGCCGTCGACGAGAACGGCCTGGCCCGCTTCGAGCCGATCACCACGGACCGGCTCGACATCACCATCAGCCGCGCCGCGCCGCTGACCGTGCACAACCCCGTTGCCGACGACCGGATGCAGTTGCCGGTCGGCCTCAGCGAGGTCTACGTTCCGGCACTCGCCGACCTGCGCACACCGCCGCCGGACCCGCAGTTGAGGTTTTCCGTGCCGTGCGGCGAGGGTCCGCCCGTCGCCGTCGACGGCACGCTGCACGCGACGAGCGCGTCGGGAACGGTTCGCGATCTGACCGAGCGCCGGCCGGTCCAGGTCACGCTCTGCCACGTTACGGGCGGCACTCTTCCGCTGGGCCCCGGGCTGCACCAGGTGGAGGCGGGCGACGAGGGCCCCCTCGCCCTGACCGACATCACACTGTCCCGAGGCGAGGTCCAGCCGCCTGCAGCGAACCAGCAGCGGGAGGCCACCGCGGTCGACTGGCGCGGCGACCGGCGGTCCGTGACCGTCGGCGCGGGCGAGGCGGCCTACCTCCAGATGTACGAGAACGCCAACGACGGCTGGAAGGCCACGCTGAACGGCAAGAAGCTGATCCCGTTGCGGATCGACGGCTGGCAGCAGGCCTGGCTGATCCCCGCGGGCGAGGGCGGCACGGTCGAGCTCGAGTACGAACCCGTACTGCTCTACGACATCGGGATGATCGGCGGCGCGGTGGCGGTGGCGCTGCTTGCGGGTCTCGCACTCGTACGCCGCCGGGGCGGCGCCCCGGCCTCGGCGGCGATGGCCCCGCCTGCGCCCGGATGGGTGCTGGGCTGCGTCGCGCTGACTCTCGTGGTCGCAGTCGTGGCGGGTCCCTTCGCGCTGATCGTCCCCGCACTGGCGGTAGTTGCCCGCCTGCGGCACTCGCTGCTGGTGCCGATCGCACTGGTGGCGATGGCCTGCGCCGGGATCGTGGCCGCGACGGGCGCGGGCGAACCGGCCTCCGTCGGCCGGGGGGCGTTCGGCCCGGCGGCCCAACTCCTGGCGCTCATCGCCCTGTGCGCGGCCCTGGTCACCGTGGACCCACGGGCGCGGGGCGGCGCACCAGCCTCGGCGGCGCCGGACCCGCAGGCCACGACCTCGGCGGCGCCGGACCCGCAGGCCACGACCTCGGCGGCGCCGGACCCGCAGGCCCTGCCCCAGCGGGTGCGGGCCACAAACGGCCCTGCGGGGCGGCCCGTTCCTGGCCCTCCGCCCCACCCTGATCCGCCGGGCGTGGCACCGCCCAACACGAGGGAGGCCCCGCCGAGATGACCGCCCTGCAACCCGCGCCGCCCGGGCGGACGCCTGAGCCTCCTCCTGGCCGGATTCCGTTTCCGGTCGTCGACGAGATCTCCCGGCACTGTCTCCGGGAGGAGGAGCCCGAGACCGTACACATAGAGGTGCATCTGCCCCGGCAGCCGGATCCGGATCGGCTTCGGGCGGCTTTCGGTGAGGCGCTGCTCCGGCACCCCCGGATTCTGGTGCGCGAGGCACCCGGCCGCTGGTACCGGCGGCGCTACGAATGGGAGTCGACAGGCACTCCGGATGTGGACCCGGTCTCCTTCCCGGAGCGGGGGCCCGGTGCGCTGGAGCAGGCGAGGGCCGGAGCGCTGGCCGAGGCTCCGCCGCTGTCCGCTTCCCCGCCTGTCCGGCTGGAGGTGGTGAGGCCGTCGTCGACGGGCAGCTCATGTGTGCTGCTGTTGACGCTCAACCACACCGCTCTGGACGGGCCCGCCTGTCTGCGCGTGCTGGCCACGGCCGCCGAGTTGTACAGCGGCGCCGCCGCCTCGCCCACCTCACCCGTACGCGATCCGGTCGGCGCGTCGGGGCGGCCGGGTCCACCGCCGCGCACACGGCCCGGCGGGCCGGGGCGGCCCGCCCGTGTGGCGCCCGCGACCGGTGTCGGGGCAGTCGGCGGAAACGGGCTGCTGCTGGCCGATCTGCCGGTGCCGCGCCGGCCGGCAGGGGTCGGCTACACCGTCAACGATCAACTCCTCGTCGCCACCTGCCTGATGATCGCCCGCTGGAACCGGCTGCACGATGCCCCGCCCCGTCCGATGCGTATCACCATGCCCATCGACGAGCGGCCCCGCGGCGCCGAGATGCCCATCGGAAACGGCACCCGCCTCGTGGAGGTCGGATTCGGGGCCCAGGAGTGCGCGCGGGAGCCCGGCGCCGAGGCTCTCGCCGCCCTGCTGCACCGCACGGCGGAACGCACCCGCGCCCTGAAGTCGGCACCGCGCCCTCAACTCGGCCACGGCGCCGCCCTCCTGACCGCACCCGCCCTGCCCGTCGGGATACGGGCAGCCCTGACCCGTGGCCTTCGGCGGGCTGCCGCTCCCTGGACCTCGACGACGCTGCTCAGCAACATCGGCCGCGTTCCGTACCCGCTGGACTTCGCGGAGGCGGGCCGCGCGGAAGCCGTCTGGTTCTCGGCTCCCGCCTCGATGCCGCGCGGGTTGACCGTGACCACCGCCAGCACGGGGGGACGGCTGCATCTGGCGCTTCGCTGGTCGCGCGCGCTCCTCGACGACGCGGCGGGGCAGCGGCTGTGCGACTTCTTCACGGAGTATCTGGCGGCCATGACGGCGCTGCCGGCCGTTTCAGGAGGTGACGGGCCATGACGGGAACGATCCCCGCGGGACTGCGCGAGTTCTACGAGAACCCGGCCGTCCCCGTCGCCTCCGGAGACGAGCGCAGCCGCCGCCAGGCACTGATGCTGGCCCGGGTGCTGCCCCCCGAGCCCTCCCTCGTCGTCGACGTCGGCTGCGGCGACGGCACCGCGGCGGCCACCGCCGTTCCACTCCTCGGCGATCACCGGGTCGTCGGTATCGACTGGTCCCAGGACGCGCTGCGCCGGGCCGCAACCCGGATGAACCACGTCGTGCGGGGTGAACTGACGTCGGGCGGACTGCCGTTGGCCGACGCGACCGCCGACGCCGTGCTCTTCAGCGAGGTGATCGAGCATCTGGTGGATCCCGACAGTGCCATGGACGAGCTGCGCCGCATCCTCAAACCGGGCGGCCATCTGATGCTCTCCACCCCGAACCTGGCCGCCTGGTACAACCGGGTGCTCCTGGCGGCCGGGGTGCAGCCCGTGTTCTCGGAGGTCAGCCTGCGCGGCATTCACGGCCGCCCGGGATCCCAAGTGGTGGGCCATCTGCGCCTGTTCACCGCACGGGCCCTGCGGGGATTCCTCACCGCCGCCGGCTTCGAGGTGGTCACCCTGGCCGGCGCGCCCTTCCACGGTGTCCCGCGCCCCCTGCGCCCGGTGGACCGGGCCGCCTGTGCCGTGCCATCCCTGGCCTCCATCCTCCTGGTGCACGCCCGGCGGGTGTAGCGGCATGTGGTGGGGGGTGGCATCGGCCCTGCTGGCCAACGTCTTCTACAGCACCGGCTTCGTACTCGAGAAGCGGGCCCTGTCCGGCCTGCCGCGACTGAGCACGGGACAACCGGCCAAAGTCGTACGGGTGCTCATCGGCAGCCCGTTGTGGCTCGTCGGTTCGCTCGCGCTCGCCGCAGGCTTCGCAGCGCAGCTCGCCGTCTACCGCACCCTTCCCATTGCGGCCGCGCAGGGCATCTTCGTCTCCGGTCTCGTGCTGCTCCTGCTGCTGTCCTCGGTCGTGCTGGGCGAGCGCCCCAGCGGTCGCGAGCGGCGCGGCGTGGTCATGATCACCCTCGCCCTGCTGATGGTCGTGGCCTCCCTCCAGGACACCGACGCTGTCGGCGAACACGCCTCGTCCCGCCGTGTCCTGCTGATCTGCGTGCCCGCGCTCGCGGCGGGCCTGTGGCTGTACCGGTCGGTGGAACGCCGGGCCCGCCGCCGTCACCGGCTGCCGACGGCCGGCGTCGAATACGGCGTTGCGGTCGGCCTGTTGTACGGCGTCAGCTCGCTCGCCATCAAGGGGGTCTCCGGTCATCTGACGACCCGAGGCATCGGCGGCGAGGTCCTCGGCCTGCTGAAGTCCCCGTATCCGTACATCCTGATGGTCACATCGGTCACCGGCCTGATCCTGTCCCAGACCGCGCTGCAGCGCTGCCGGGCCTCTCTGATCGTGCCCGTGTGCACCACCGTCACGTGCCTGTTCACGGCGGCGCTCGGCACGTTCGTGTTCGGCGAGTCCCTGCCGGACGACCCCCTGCGGCTCGCACTGCGGCTCGGCGGCACCGCACTCGCCGTATCCGTACTGCTGATGCTTCCGCGTCATGACGAACCCCCCACCCCGACAAAGGAGTTGGCTCATGAAGCCTGACGATCCCCTGCTCCGGATCATCGCCTGCCCGATCGACAAGGGAGAGCTGACGCTGCTCCTGCCCGAGGAGATCCTCTACAACCCACGGCTGCGCCGCCGCTATCCGATCACCGACGGGATCCCACAACTGCTTCCCTCATCCGGTGCCAGGGTGCCGGACGAGGAGCACGAACGGATCCTCAAGCGGATCGGTCCATGACACTCGCCGCCAGGCTCGCCCCTCATCTGCCGCCCGCACTGATCTCCGCGGGCGTCGCTCTGCTGTATCCGCGGTACGAGCCCGAGCTGCGCCGCCTGGCCGACTTCTGCCCGACCGGCGGCCTGGCGGTGGATGTCGGCGGCTGGTACGGCCCGTGGACCCAGCGACTTGCCCGGCGGGCCGACCGGGTGGTGGCAGTCGAGCCGGTCCCCCACCTGGCCCGCCTGCTGGCCGCCACCAGTCCCGCCCATGTGGACGTGGTGAACGCGGCCGCCACGGACCACGACGGCGGCACGGCGCAACTGTGGCTGCCGCCGGGCGACTGCGGCAACCGTGGTGTCTCGTCACTCGTCCGCCGGGACATGCACGCCCGATCGATACCGGTGCCCTGCGTCCGGCTCGACAGTCTCGGTCTGCACAGCGTCACTCTGATCAAGATCGATGTGGACGGCAGCGAACTGAACGTCCTGCGCGGCGCCGAGGAGATCCTGGTCCGTGACCGCCCCGCGCTCTTCATCGAGCTGGAGACCCGCATCGGGCCACTGGAACCGGTCCTGGACCTGCTCGCCCACCACGGCTACCGGGGCTGGGTGCTGCCCGGCCGCGACTGGCTGCCGCTGTCCGATTTCGATCTGCCGGGCCACCAGTCCCTGACGGCACAGGTCGCCGAGCACGGACTCGTGCGCCGCAGCCTCAGCCCGTTCCGGCGGCGGTACGTCAATTCGGTGCTGTTCCTGCACGGCTCCCGGCAGCCCGTCAGTCCTTCGCGTTCTGTCGTACGTCGAGGAGCCGGCGGGCTCCCGCCGCGCGGCCCAGGACGATCGGCACAACGCGGCCCGGTACTGCGAGGAGTTCGCGCAGTTCCGCCTCGTCCGCCGAGGATTTGACCTCCCCGCTCGCCCGACGGGTTGTTCGGGCGAGCGGGTCCAACGTGCTCAGCCGAGCTGGGCCGTCGCCCTGCCCGGTGCGTGTGCCGCCCAGTCCAGGATCTGCACCGCCGCCCCGGCGGCCTCCAGCCCCCGGCAGTGCGCGTGGTGCCTGCGGGCGATGCCGTCGAGGTCGAGGCGGGAGCCGAAGGCGGGGTGGGCGGCCAGTCGCCGTGCGTAGGACCACAGGTGCGGATGGTCGGCGATGCGGCGCACCGCGGCGGCGTCCAGGTGCCAGCGGTGCACGGTGTCGAGCTGCACCAGGGTCACCCACAACTGCACATCGGCAGCGGTTAGTTCGTCGCCCAGGATGTAGTCCTGGGGGGTGAGCCGCCGCTCCAATGAATCCAGTACGCGGAGCAGGGAGCCGAGGGCGGTGTCACGCGCCGTGCGGTCCGCGCCGGCCTGCCCGGCGCGCTGTGCGGCTTCGTTGATGCCCTGCTCACACAGACGTCCGACGGCCGCAATCTCCGCTTCCGCACCGTGCGGGTACAGCGCGGGACAGTCGGGGCCGCCGCCGAAACGTCGGGCCAGGTCGCGCAGGATGTCGGGGGTGTGTGTGCTGACGATCCGTCCCGTCCAGTCGTCGCTGAGCACCGGTGCCGCGGCCGCTCCGGCGTACCGGTGCGAACTGGCCTCGTACAGCGGGCGCAGCGTGAAGTGTCCACCTCCGGGTCCATCGGGGACCGCCGGCAGCAGCGTCACCGGGAGGATGTCGTCGAGGCCGAGCAAGCTGTGTGTCACGGCGATCCGCAGACAGTGCGGGCAGGACAGTGAGAGGTGAAGGCGGTAGCGGCGCGGGGCGGCGTAGTAGCCGCTGCGCGTGTCACAGCCGATCCTGCCCCGGAACGGCGGCAGGGGCAGTGAGGACGGCACAGCTGTCAGGGGTGTGGCGGACATGAGTCTCCCCGGGTTCCGGTTCTGGTTCGCGGACGCACGGCGGGCGTCGGGTGATGGGCGCGCGACATCGGCGCGTACGCCTACGCGGCGGCGTATATGCGGTGCCGACGGATCAGCGCAGAGGACTCGCCGCGCTGCAGACACGAAGCAGATCGATGTGGCGGCGGGAGGTCAGAAGGAGAGTCAGCCGACGCATGCGGACGGCACGGTCGGTGGCCGACTCCAGACGCCCCATGATTTCCCACCCATTCGCCAGGGATCCTGGTACGGAGTGTCGAGCGGCCCTGGGGCAGCGTCAAGAGGGCCTTCTTGTATCGCGCCCGGTGTCTCACATGACGGACGAAGGGCTTACGCCGCGCGGTTCCGGCTCGCATCCCGCCGTCCGCAGCGAAGAGCCCCGGGTCAGCGCACCCTTCCTCGCGGTTTCAGCGCCACCGGCGGGAGTTCGGGAGCGGACAGCCGGTCCCCGTCGTAGCCCTTCACCTCGCCGAAGCGGGAGCCGGTCATCCAGTCCGAGCGAGCCCGCTCGATCTCCTCGTGCGAACGGCCCACGAAGTTCCACCACATGACGATCTCCTCCTCGAACGGCTCGCCGCCGAGGAGCATCAGACCGGCGTCGGACTCGGCACGCAGCGGGAGTTCGGTGCGGCCGCAGCCCAGATAGAGCATCGAGCCGGGCAGTACGGGCACTCCGTCGACGTGGGTCTCGCCCGACATGGCGAGTACGGCGTACTCGAAGTCGGGGTCCAGTGGCAGGTTCAGGTCGGCGCCCCGGGTGAGCGCCAGGTCGGCGCCGACGAGCGGGGTGTAGGTGGTGCCGGGCGAGGCGGCGCCGGCGAGTTCGCCGAGGATGACCGTGGCGGTCAGGCCGGGCGCGGTGACCGTCGGCAGGCCGGTGTGGTGCTGGAAGTGCGGTTCGACGTTCCGGTGCTCGTCGGGGAGCGCGACCCAGAGCTGGGCTCCGTGCAGGAAACGCGCGTGCGGCTTGGGGCTCTCCTCGGAGTGGCTGATGGCGCGGCCGGAGGTCATCAGGCCGAGCTCGCGCGGCCGGACGGTGGCGAGGCTGCCGGTGCTGTCGCGGTGCAGCACCTCGCCTTCGTGGAGCCAGCTGACGGTCTGCAGGCCCATGTGCGGGTGGGGCGGGACCTGCATGCCGGGCTCGTCGGCGATGTCGTCGGGCCCGTAGTGATCGACGAAGGCCCAGGCGCCGACCATCCGGCGGCCGAGGTTGGGCAGGAGTCGGCGGACTTCGGTGGACTCGCCGAGCTGGACCCGGCGGGGGCTGAGAAGTTCACGGACGGGCTCGGCGACGACGAAGCCACGACCGCCGCAGACGGAGAGGGCGGCCTGACGATCGAGATTGCTCATGGCGCTCAACCTATTCCTGTACGGGCGTGAGCCGTCAGTCCCCACGCCCAAATGATAGTGGAATATTCAACCATCTCTCTGTGTTGTGCCCCATGCAAGCAGCAGACCGAGACTCCGAGGAGGAGAGCACGTGAACGAGACGTACTACGAGTACGGCACCCCCGCGGAGCGGTGGGACCGGGCCAAGTTGTTCTTCGACGCCAAGGAGTACGTCACGGCGGCCCGCATCCTCGGTGGTCTCGTCGCCGAGGCGCCGGAGCAGATCGCGCCACGTCTGCTGCTCGCCCGCGCGTACTACCACTCGGCGCGGCTGCGCCTGGCCGAGGCCGAGCTGCGCGCCGTCCTGGAACTCAGCCCGGTGGAGCACTACGCGCGGCTGATGCTCGGGCGCACGTTGGAGCGCCAGGGACGGCCCGAGGAGGCCGGGCCGCATCTGAGGATGGCAGCGGCGATGTCCTCAGACCCTGCGCCGTCCGTCTGACCCCCGCGGATCAGGCCAGCAGCCAGGCGATGAGCGACAGCGAGCCCATCGACAGCAGCGTGGACAGCAGGACGGTGTCCCTGGCCAGATCCGTGTTCAGCCGGTACTCGGAGGCGAAGATGAACGCGTTCTGCGCCGTCGGAAGACCGGCGCAGAGCACCACGGCGAACAGCTCGTGCCCGCCGAGGCCGAAGCCCCAGCGCGCGAGCGCATAGGCGAGCAGCGGCTGGACGGCGATCTTGAGGGCCACCAGCACGCGCCTTTCCGTGCGGCCCGTGGCATCGGGACGCTTCGCCCGCGCGTTCAGCGACATACCGAGCGCGAACAGCGCGGCGGGCACGGCCGCGCCGCCGAGCATCTGGACCGGAGCGGTGAGCTCGGCGGGCAGCCGCCAGCCCACCATGGCGACCGTCACCCCGGCGGCGGACGCCGCGATGATGGGGTTACGCAGCGGAAGCTTCAGGATCCGGCCCCAGCGGTCGCGCGCTCCGCGCCGTACATCGAGATCTATGAGCACCAGGATCAGCGGCGTGATGAACAGCGTCTGGAACAGCGCGGCCGCGATCACGAACGACGCGTCGTCGAGGACGTGGACGGCGATGGGAATGCCCAGATTGGCGGAGTTGACGTAGGCCCCCGCCATGGCGCCTATGGCCCGGTCGGCCTGGCGGCGGCGGAAGACCCACCGGCCGAGCAGCATGCCCACCGCGAACACGATCACGAGGCTGGCCGCGAACACCGCAACGCCCGGACTGGCCAGCCGGGAGACGCGTGACCTGGACAGCGTCAGGAACAGCAGCGCGGGCATGGCGAACGCGAAGGCGAAGCGCCCCAGCACGGTCTGCGCCTGACCGCCGAGGACATTGAACCGGCCCGCCGCCCAACCGACAGCGGTGATCGCCCAGATGGGGAGGAAGCCGGAGAGCACGGTCACCCGGTCAGCATGCACGACCGCGATCACCGCGCCGCGGCCGCCCCCGGCGGCGCTCAGGCGCCCAGGAAGTGGAAGCCCGGCCGTGGGTGCATCAGAAAGTCGTGGTGGGAGATGTTCCAGGCGTAGGCCCCGGCCAGCGCGAACACCACACGGTCGCCCGCCCGCAGACCCGCCGCCGGGACCCGCCGGGCGAGGACGTCCTTGGGTGTGCAGAGCTGACCGGCCAGAGTCACCCGCTCCTGCTGGGCCGAGGCCCGCGGCCACGGGTGCGGCCAGTCGTCGACCGGAAGCACCACACAGGGCTGGTCATGGCCCTTCGTCGCCGGAGTGCGCAGATGGTGTGTGCCGCCCCGGACGACCGCGAACTCCTCGCCGTGGCTCGGCTTCACATCGAGCACCTCGGTGGCGTACCAGCCGCAGTAGGCGGTCAGCGCGCGGCCCGGCTCGATGCGCAGCGTCAGACCGGGGTGGGCCGCGGTGAGGCGGGCGAGGCCCGCGCCGTAGGTGGCCCAGTCGAATCGGGCATCGGGCTCGGTGTAGTCGACGGTCATTCCACCGCCGACGTTCACCTCGCGCAGGTCGCTGCCGTGGCGGGCGGCGAGGTCCGCGGCCCAGGTCACGATCGACTCGGCCGCGGCGAGTTGCTGAGGGGCTCGGAGCCCGCTGGCCAGATGCGCGTGGACGCCGAGGAGGTCGAGGTGGGGGAAGGTGCCGTCGGTGAGGAGACGGACCGCGGCGTCCGCCTGGGACGGGTCGAGGCCGAACGGCGTCGGACGGCCGCCCATGGACAGGCCGCCCGCCTCCAGCGATCCGTCGGCCAGGGGCAGGTTGAAGCGCAGCAGTACGCCCACGGGCGCGGCGAACGTCCGGAGGGAGGCAAGCTCCGCCAGCATCCTGAGCTCATACACGCTCTCGACATGGAAGCGCTCCACGCCCAGGTCCAGCGCCGCGGTGATCTCGGCGGGTGTCTTGCCCGGGCCGCCGAAGGCAAGCGGACGCTCCGGAACAACCTTGGCCACCTCGGCGAGTTCACCTCCCGAGGAGACCTCATAGCCGTCCACGTACGGGGCGAGCGCGGCCAGGATCTCCGGCTCCGGGTTGGCCTTGGCGGCGTAGTACAGCTCGACACGCTCGGGCAGCACCGAGCGGACGGATGCCGCGTGCTCGCGCAGCGCGCCGAGGTCGTAGAGATAGGCAGGAAGGCTTCGGGCCGGAAGCGACAGGGCAAGATCGCGCACCGGTTCGGTGAGGGGGGTCATCGGGCGCTCCAGACTTCGTCGGTACGGGTCGCTCCGGACAGCGCGTCCTCGGCGAACTCATGTACGGCAAAAGGGGAATTCAGGCGGACGTAGCCCGCCTCGCGGTCGGCCGTGCGCTCCCAGCGGGTGAGCAGATTGGCCTTGGCGGGCAGCGGCGCCCCCGCCAGCAGGGCGCCGAGACGGGGTGGGCAGCCGTGCTCGTCCGCGTACTCCTGGAGCGCCCGGCGGACCAGGGACCACAGCGCGGGCTCGGTCTGCGGGTGCAGGTCGGCGAGCGCGGCGAGCAGTTCGGACAGATGGTTCACCACGAGGCAGTAGACGACTCGGTCCCAGCCGCGCTCGGCGTCGTACGTCAGCGGGCCCGCGACGTCGGGCGGGAGCGCGGCGAGGGTGTCCACGTGGTGCTCGGGGACGAGTTTGGTGCCTTCCAGATCCCGGAACAGGACCTGGGCGGGTCTGCCGTCGGCGTCGACGCAGACGACGACGTTCTGAAGGTGCGGTTCGAGGACGAGTCCGTGGTCGAAGTAGGCGGCGAGGACGGGTGGGAGGAGCAGCGCCAGGTAGTCCCGCCACCATCTCAGGGCGCTCGCTGGGTCCGAGTCCGCCAGGAGCCGGGAAATATGGGCGGGGCCCGTGGGGTACTCGTCGGCGACGGCGGCTGCCAGCAGAGGGGTGGTGCCGGGCAGGATAAGGCCGTCGAGTCCTTCGCGGACGATCACGCCGAAGCCTTCGAGGAGTTCGAGATCGGGCCGGCCGTCCGGGCCGGGGAGTGCGAGGCTGCGATAGGCGGGTTCGCGGAGCATGCCGCTGCCGGGGAAGCGGGTGGCCAGGTCGGCGAGGGCGGGTTCGAGCAGGCGGGTGAGGGCGACCGCGCCCGCGAGTTCGTAACTGGCGTTTTTGCGCAGGCAGTTGGTGATGCGGACATTGAGGCTGAACTTCAGGAAGCTGTTGCCGTCGTAGAGGGTGCGTACGGACGCGGTGGCGGTGAACAGGGTGCTGCCGCGGCCGAGGTCGAGGATGTCACCCCGGGCCAGGGCCGCCCGCAACGACGGGTGTTCATGGAGCAGTTCGTACTGCCAGGGGTGTGCGGGCAGCAGCCGGTAGCCCTCGGGCACCGCCGCCAGCCGGTCCAGCGGATCGGTCGCGCCCGGCTCGGCCGACTCCTCGACGATCAGCTGCTCCCGTACGGCGAGCAGCCGGAGCGGGAAGGAGGCCGCGGCCTCTGGGGCGTAGGCGGACCAGAGGGCGGGGGCGCCGCTGCGGGCCTTGGGGGTGGGGTGGAAGCGGTGGCCGAGCCCGAGAGACTGCTCGGAAGCCAGGTACATGGCGAGCGGGCTCCGGTCCGGGGTGGGGGGCGGCGCGGCCAGGGCGGCGCTGACGCCCTGATGGCTTGCGTCGACCTGGGCCAGGAATTCGTCATTGCGTGCGCCGGTACGGAGCGTCAGCTCGGCGTGGGTGTATTCGGCGAGGCGGCGCCAGCCGAGCTCGGACCAGCCGCTGCCGGTCTGTTCGGTGACCGGGCCCGTGAAGCGGTGCGCCCCGATGAGGGACGTACGCCGAACGGCCACCCTCAGCAGCACACCGCGTCGTGGCAGACGCAGCAGCAGATGGCCGTCGATGACGGCGGTCTCGTGCTCGGGCCCTGAGACCTCGCGGAGCAGACAGTTGAGGAGGGTGTGGGCCACGGCCTCGTCGGCGGTGGGCAGCACGGTCCGGGCGGCGGACCTCACCGGCTCCGTCGGGCGGCAGACGGGTTGTGTGCCGGGCATGCGCTCACACCTCCGGAGACAGATAGTTGGGACCGGTGGTGTAGTGCTTGTTGATGTCGGAAGCCCCCGAACGCTCCTTGGTGAGCAGGGTGCCCGCGGTCACCATCGCCTTGACCGGCAGGCGCGGCGCGTCCAGGACGTGTTCGCGCATTACGGCGCCGGGCTGCCCGGGCCGGGTCCCGAGCCGCTCCACCGCTTCGGACAGCCGGTCGCGTACGAGACCCAGCAGCCGGTCGAGCGGGGCGCGGCCGTGGCGGGCGAGACCGAAGGCGTAGGCCCCCGCGCAGAGATGGACCGTGATGGTGGTGAACAGATCGACGACCGGCTTGTCGCTGTCACAGAAGATCCGCGCGTCGTCGTACTCGGACGGGTCGGGCGCGTCCGCGCCGAGGGCAGCGCGCATCCGGACCGTATTGATGCGTGGTCCGTCGTTGTCCTTGAGCAGCAGCCTGATCCGGGTGCGGCGGGCGTGCGTGTCCAGCACCAGCGAGATGTTCTGCTGGTGGGACTCCAGGGCGATTCCGTACCCGAAGAGCGTCGTCTGCCAGTCGAAGAGCAGGGTGAGCATGGCGTCGAGGAGAGCGAGTGGGTCGCCGCCGTGGAAGCGGTCGGCGAGGTGGTCGATCAGCAGCCGCCCGCCCGGTGCTTCGCTCAGCAGGGCCGCCAGCGGCACGACGACGGCGTCGTCCAGACCGGCCGGGTAGCGCCGCAGCAGTACGGCGAGTAGTTCATGACCGGCGTGGGCGAAGCAGGTCTCGTCGGCGTGCAGGACGCTGGCCCCGAAGCGCGGCTCGCGGGCGATCACCGTGTGCAGCAGGCGCTGGACCGCCGCGCCGTCGACGAGTGTGCCGGGCTTGATGGTGCGCCGGTTGCGCAGGCCCAACGTGGCAGTGGCAAGGGGTAGTTTGAGATGGAGATCGGGGTACGCGGCGAGGGCCACGGTCCGCATCGACAGGGTCGGTACGACCTCCAGGTGGGGACGGTCGGCCGGCACCGCCCTGCCCTCCAGTCCGGTGGCGCGCAGCGCGTCCCGCAGCGGTTCGCCCACGGTCAGCGGGTGCACGGGGATGGCGAAGTGGCTCTCGTCGAGCTCCGGCAGGCCGAGCGTCGACGGGGTGGGCCAGGCGTCGGCCGGGCCCGCGGACCCATTCATGCCCCGGGTGGTGACCGCTTCCTTGGGAACGGCGAGCCAGCGCAGAGCGAATCGGGGGTGGAACTCCGGTGCGTACGAACCGAGTTGGGCCGTGGTGAGTCCCAGGCGGCCACGCGCGGTCGGGTAGACGGGATGGTCGAGCCGGGCGGCGAGTGTGTCGTGGGCCGGTCCGCCCGCACAGCCGGTCCAGTCCGCGGGGTCGGCGCCGTACCGGGCGCCGAGCATCGCCGTGACCTCGTCGTGCGTGACGGCATGCAGCCGGAGGGTGTCGAGCGTCTGGCGGCATTCGTCGGCGAGGGCGTCGAAACCGCCGCGGTCCTCGGGGTCCGCGAGCGCGCCGAGCGCGGCCAGGATGTCGTCGGCGGTTCTCAGTTCTCTGCCGTCGGACGCCCGGCGCAGCAGGGGCAGACGGGCGCCGGTCTCGTACTGGAATCCGTCATCGCGTATGGGCAGCTCCAGCGCGTCCCCGTCCGCCGTCTCCAGACGCAACCATGCCCCGTCGGGGCGCTGCTGCGCGGTGGAGCGGGTGCGCAGACCGGCGACGTCCTCGCGCAGCAGCGCACTGAGCAGGCGGCGAACGAGGTCTGTCTCGGCCGGGCAAGCGACTGTGGTCGTCACCGTCACGGAGTGATCTCCCAGCGGTGAGCGGCGAGGAAGTCGGTGACGGCCCGGTCCACGCTCCGCTGGTCGGCGCCGATGGCCCGGACGACGCCCAGGAGGTCCCGGTTGGTGCGGTGCAGCTCATGCCGCTCACCGGTCTGACGCAGAGGCCGGTATGTCAACTCGACGTCATCCATGGTGAGTTCGGTCGCGACAGGAGCGGAAGTCAGCGTTCCGAAGCGGTCGGCGCACGGGTAGTCGAGCCGGGCCGCGCCACCGGGCCGCGCCCCCAGGTCCGTCGGCAGCGGCTCGCCCAGATGCGTATTGAGGATGTGCTCGAAGAGCGGAATGTCCAGTAGGCGGGCGAGGAGCAGATCGCACTGGTCCCCGATGGCGCGGTAGTTGACCTCAATGATGCGCGCGCGTCCTTCATGGACGACGAACTCGGTGTGGCAGGCGCCGAATCCGACCCCGAGCGCGTCAAGCTGCGCCAGGATCTGCGCGACGACGAGCTCCGGATGGGCCGGAACGTACGTCAGGCGCTCCTCGATGAAGTACGGAGGTGGGGACAGCTCGGTGCGGAAGCCGCCCAGAACATGAAGGACACGGCCGTCGCCGAGCGTCTCCAGGGTGTACAGCTCGCCGGGCAGGAACTCCTCGACGACCAGAGCGGCCCCCGGCCTGCGCGCCCGTATCTCCTTGCACCGCAACGCAAGATCCTCGGGCCCGTCGACGAGGACGACGTCCTCGCTGGCCACTCCCTCGCGCGGTTTGACGATGCAGGGATACGGCATTTCAAGCGTGGCGAGCGCGGTTACGGGGTCCTGTCCGGCGGCGAGTTCCACCGAGCGGACCGTGTCCATGCCGGTGACAGCGAGGTGGCGGCGCATCTCCGCCTTGTCCTTGGTTCGCAGCGCGGCCTGCCAGCTCTTGGCGGGGAGGCCGAAGTAGTCGGCGGCAAGGGCGGTCTGGGTCTGCAGATGGTCGCTGTTGGTGAATACGGCGTCCGGCGGGCGGTGGGTCGATATGCGGGTGATGACGGCCCGGAAGTCGCGCACGTCGCATTCGAGGAGCTCGATGTCCGGGTGAGCGGCGCGGTGTGCCTCGGGCTGGTCGGTGAGCAGGGTGATGTCGAGGCCGAGCCGCCTGGCGGCTGGAAGGAATCCCTCGGTGACCGAGTCGGTCGGGTTGAGGGCAAGCAGGTACAGCTGCATGAAGGGATCACTTCCGCGCGCAAAGTCGGACCGTCCGGGAGACGTGACCCAAATTCTTCCGGGACACGAGCGAAGAGCCTAAGTTAGGTATACCTAACTCTGTCAATTCGCCGCCACACGGCCCCGGTTGACAGGAGAGCACCTCATTGCGGTTAAGGTGAGCCTTGCCTTACCTCCCCTGAGTTGAGGAGTACCCGTGACCCTGGCCCCGGCGTTTGCACCGGCCGGACCCGCCGTGAGCTGCTCTGCCCTGCTCGCCACGACCTATGAAGGGCTCACCGGGCTCTGCGAGTCCTTGAGCGTGGAGGTCATGAAACCCGGCACGACGGCCGCCCAAGGGTGGGCCGACGGCGCCGAACTGGCGGAGCGTCCGGAATTCCTCGACGCGTTCGTCGACGCCGAGGCCCGGCGAATCCAGGAACGTCACGCTCACACGGCCCGGCGCGATGTCGCCGCCTCGCGTGCGCTGCACGCCTATCTCTGGTCCGTCTGCCTTTTGATGAGCGGGCCCTGGTATCTGGAGCGGCGCGTGCCGCGGATCCGCCCGGGCGACGTCCGGCTCAGCCTCACAACCGGAGCATTCGGCATCGTCCCGGGCGGCTTCGCGTGTCTGTCCGACGATCCGGCGGCCGGTCTCCCCGGCGCCCGGGTCCTGCCTCACGAGGAGGCTCTGCGGGCCGAGTTGCGAGCCGCGGTGGTTGACCATGTACGGCCTTTGCTCGCCGCGATCGGCCCGCAGATGCGGCGCGGGCCGCGGGCGCTGTGGGGCATGGTCGGCGACGACCTGGTCTCCGGCATCTGGTACCTCGGCCGCATGCTGGACCTGGAGGAGCACGCCGTACGGGCGGCCGGCGAGCTGCTTCCGGGACCTCTGCCGCCGTTCCCCGGCGGCGCCGACTTCCGCCGGCTGACCGGCCGGGAGGGTCAGCCGCACCTCACCCGGACCCGGCTCGGCTGCTGCCTCTACTACTCGATCCGCCCCACCGAGGCCTGCAGCACCTGCCCACGGACCTGTGACAGCGAGCGGCTGCGTCGGCTTGAGGCGGACGCACCCGCTTGGACCGCGGTCAGTGCGGGTGGCTGACGACGTTGACGACCCGGCCGTTGGGATCGCGTACGAAGAACCGGCGCACGCCCCACTCCTCGTCCCGCAGCGAGTGCACGATCTCCGCGCCCCGCTCCAGCATCGCCGCGTACACCGCGTCGACGTCGTCCACCTCGATGCTCATGTCGGCCGTGACAGGCGCGGTCGCGTCGTGAGTGGCGAAGGTCAGCTGGGCGGTGGGGTTGGCGGGGGATGCGAGCGTCATGACCCAGCCGTGGTTCATGACCTCCTCAAGACCGATGAGGCCGTAGAACTCCCGGCTCTCCTCCATGGACTTGGTCCGGATGTCGGGCACGACCCGGCGTACGGCCATCGGTGCTTCCTCTCTGCGAACGGACCGTCCACAGTACGTCTCCGGCGGCACGGAGGGCCCGCGAACGGTCCGTTCTGGCCGCGCTAGCTGAACGGGTCCAGCGTGATGTACGCCTGCTGTGGATTGCCGTCGTGCACCAGTGACTCATGGGCACCGACGTCGTCGAAAGCGAACGCGTAGGCCTTGCCGTCCACCATCTGCGCGTGGATCTTCCGGGCGTAGTGGTTGGTCACCACGTCCTGGTAGAAGCCCGCGGAGCCCGTGTCGGGCTGGTTGGGGTTGGTGAGGAGGGTGGAGCGGTTGAATCCCGCGCACAGGGTGCGCGAGATCGGGCCGCGCACCAGGTCGTTGGGCGCGTCCAGCCGCTTGTAGCAGCCGAAGATGCTGTCGGAGTCGGGCTTCTGGAACGAGGTGACGACCGCTCCGGAACCGTTGGTGAAGTTCATGACGTTGCCCGAGACCCGGCCGTAGTACTTCGTGTTCGGCTGGTTGGCGAACGGCGTCACCGTCAGCGTCGAGCCCGAGTACTTGCTCCACACCCGGTTGACGTAGTCGTCCATGACACCGGCGGGCAGGGCGCCGGCCTCGATGCCGTGACCGGGTGCGAGTGCGCGCAGGACGGTGCCGTCGGAGCGGGTCTGGATCAGGTTGCCCCATCCTCCCGGCTGCCCACGGAGGGCGTTGTAGAAGCCGTTGTACCCGCCCGGCTTCAGATGACCGGTGTTCTTGGTGGCTCCGCTCGCCGGCCGGACGCCGACGGCGTACGGGGCCGAGAACATGTCGACCTGGGTGCTGTTGATCCACAGACCCGCGTCATTGAGCGTGTACTCGGACCAGTTGAAGAGAATGTTCCGGTTCGGGTCGGTCGGATTCTGGACCGCGGGCTGCACGAGGCCGCCGGTGGTCAGCTTGAAGACGAGCTTCTGGCCGTAGGAGAAGTAGATCCTTCCGGAGAACTTGGGTATCTGGATGGTCCTGGACTGGCCGTTGGCCGGTCCGGGAATGGACGCGTCGGGTGCGGGCGTGGGCGGATTGCCCCCGGCGGGCCAGGCGTGGAAGGTGCCGTTCGCGTCGGCCCAGCCCTGCTGGCCCGTGGTGAGCAGGGTTCCGAGGTTGTAGATGTAGATCTGGTCGCCGCGCCCGGAGTTGTTGGTGAACGTGAGCGGGATGGTCGCGGGGACCGCGGCGTCGGCGGGGGGTGTGGGTCCGGCGGCCGTGAATCCCGCGGCGAGCAGCACCGCGGTGACCAGTAGCGCCAGGACGTTTCGTTTGGCGAGCACGCTCTTCCTCCCAGTCGGGTGGAGCTGTGGGGGTTTGCATTCTGAGAGCGCTCTCAGAGTCGTGTCCCGCAGCGGGAGCGTCAAGCTCCTCGACAAAGCTCACCGGACTCTTTCCGGCCCGGCGGCGTCTCTCAGTCCGCTCCCAGCCCGCTCAGTCCGCGCGATCGGGGGCCTCACGCGGGTCTGCCACGGCAGCCCCGTCCCGTACGCCCGCCGCCCCGGTCCGCGCCGGTGACCCGTAGGTGGCGGCGAGTTCGACCGCCAGTCGCGCAAGCCGCTCGCGGGCAGCAGCCGGTTCGAGGATCTCCACGCGCGAGCCGAGACCGGCCAGTTGCGCGGCCAGGATCTCGGGCGAGGGCCCGTCGACGGTGATCTCCACCCAGCCGCCGCCGAGCGGCCGACCGACCGTCAGCCGCCCGCCGAACAGCCCCTGCAGGACAGACTCCGAGCTTCGCAGGGCCCTCCCGCGCACGGTCGCCGCGAGCATGCGGTCCTCCATCCGCCCGGCGAGGGAACGCCAGGCCGTGGCGAGATCGAAGCCGTCCGGCCGTACGACGGGATCGCCGGTCGCCTCGACTGAAGTGACCCGGCTGAGCCGGTAGGACCGCAGGCCGCGGTCCGTACCCGCGACGAGGTAGTCGACGCCCGCCTTGGACGCGATGCCGAGCGGGTGCACCGTCCGCCCTCCCGGGGGCCTGCCGGGAGCTGCGTAACCGAGCCGGATCTGCGTCCCCTCGACCACCGCGCGCCGCAGGGCGTCGAGTTGGGGCGCCGCGGCCCCGGCGGCGGAACGGGACCAGTCCGTGTCGTCGGTGACACCTGCTCTCGACGCGGCTTCGGCGTCGGAGCGCATCGTCGCCGGAAGCGCCCGGACCAGCTTGCGCAGGGCCGTCTTCAACTCGGGCGTGGCCGACGACGGTCCCGCCACGAGGAACAGCGCCCGGATCTCCCCCGCGGTCAGCCCGGTGAGATCGGTCCTGGCTCCGCCGACCAGCGACCAGCCACCGCCCCGCCCGCGCTGCGAGTAGACCGGAATACCGGCGCTCGCCAGCGCCTCCAGGTCGCGTCGCGCCGTACGTTCGGACACTTCCAGTTCCGCCGCGACTTCGGGCACGGTCACTCGCCCGCGCGCCTGAAGGAACAGCAGCGTCGCCACCAGACGATCAGCCCTCATGCCGAGGATTCTCTCCCGGAAACTGGCCAGAAGATGGCCAGTTTGACGTCCAGGATGGCGTTACGGACCAGCCGATCGGCGGGCCGGATACCGAAATGGGAGCTGATCATGATCGTTGTTACGGGAGCAACCGGGAACGTCGGACGGCCACTTGTGCAGGCGCTCGCCGCGGCCGGAGAGCAGGTCACGGCGGTCTCGCGTCGGCTTCACGACGCCGAAGCGCCGGCCGGCGTACAGCACCGGCAGGCCGATCTGGCCGAGCCGGAGAGTCTCAAGCCCGTGCTCGACGGCGCCGATGCGCTGTTCCTTCTGGTTGCCGGTGGCGGTGAGGACGTCAGCGCGAGCGGCATCCTCGATGCGGCCAGGGCGGGCGGGGTAGGACGAGTCGTCCTGTTGTCCTCCCAGGGCGCCGGAACGCGGCCGGAGTCTCCGTCACACGGGCACCTCCGGGCGTTCGAGGAAGAGGTACGGCACTCGGATCTGGCGTGGACGGTTCTGCGGCCGGGCGGATTCGCGTCCAACGCATTCCTGTGGGCCGAGAGCGTCCGCTCGCGGCGGACTGTCGCCGCGCCGTTCGCCGGCGTCGGGCTGCCGGTCATCGACCCGTCCGACATCGGGGAGGTCGCGGCCGCGGCCCTGCGCGATGCGAGGCATGCCGGTCACACCTATGAGCTCACCGGGCCGTCGCCCCTCACGCCTCGCGAGCGGGCCGAGGCGATCGGAGATGCGCTGGGGACCCCCGTGCGGTTCGTCGAGCAGAGCCGTGACGAGGCGCGTGCACAGCTGCTGCACTTCATGCCCGAGCACGTCGTGGACGGCACCCTCGCCATCCTGGGCGAACCGTCCGCCGCCGAACAGCGGGTGAGCCCTGCCGTCGAGCAGATCCTCGGCCGCCCGGCCCGCACCTTCGCCCAGTGGGCGCTGCGCAATACCGCGGCGTTCAGGTGACCCGCCCGGTGTGACGTTGCCCGTTCGGGCCACCGATGTGGACCGCCGTACCGGGCGGGAGCAGGCTGATGGCGTACTCACGGTCCACGCCCAGCGCCCGCTCAGCTCCCGCCCAGTACGAGGAGACGGCCGATGCCCTCGACGACGTACCGCTACGACGACCTGCGCGCCGTCTTCGTCAACTGCACGCTCAAGCGGTCACCGGAGACCAGCAACACCGAGGGTCTCATCGACAAGAGCCGGGCCGTCATGGAGGCGAGCGGCGTGACGACCGAGGTGATCCGCGCCGTCGACCACGACATCGCGACGGGCGTCTGGCCCGACATGACCGAGCACGGCTGGGAGAGCGACGCCTGGCCGCAGCTGTACGAGCAGGTCATGGCCGCCGACATCCTCGTCCTCTGCGGACCGATCTGGCTCGGCGACAACAGCTCCGTGATGAAACAGGTCATCGAGCGTCTCTATGCCTGTTCCAGCATTCTCAACGACCGTGGCCAGTACGCGTATTACGGCCGCGTCGGCGGCTGCCTGATCACCGGCAACGAGGACGGCGTCAAGCACTGCGCCATGAACGTCCTCTACAGCCTCCAGCACCTCGGCTACACGATCCCGCCGCAGGCCGACGCGGGCTGGATCGGCGAGGCCGGACCCGGTCCCTCCTATCTGGACCCGGGCTCGGGAGGTCCCGAGAACGACTTCACCAACCGCAACACGGCCTTCATGACCTGGAATCTGATGCACCTCGGCGCTCTGCTGAAGCAGGCCGGCGGCATCCCCGCCCACGGCAACCAGCGCTCCGAATGGGACGCGGGCTGCCGCTTCGACTTCCCCAATCCCGACTACCGCTGAGCACACGATGGCGGCACTCAGCCGCGGTACGTCTCCAGCAGCCGCAGCCAGACCTCGCTGATCGTCGGGAACGCGGGCACCGCGTGCCACAGCCGCTCGATCGGCACCTCGCCCGCGACCGCCACCGTCGCCGAGTGCAGCAACTCGCCCACGCCCGGGCCCACAAAGGTGACCCCCAGCAGAATCTCGCGGTCCAGGTCGACGACCATCCGGGCGTGGCCGCGGTAGCCGTCGCCGTACAGGCCCGCGCCCGAGACCGAGGCCAGGTCGTAGTCGACCGCCCGGACCCGGTGTCCCGCCGCCTCGGCCTCCGCGAGCGAGAGACCGACAGCCGTGGCTTCCGGGTCGGTGAACACGACCTGCGGGACGGCCGCATGGTCCGCCGTGGCGGCGTGCGCGCCCCAGCGATCGGTCTCCAGGATCGGGACGTGCTGTGCCCTGGCCGCGATGACGGCACCTGTGATCCGGGCCTGGTACTTGCCCTGGTGGGTGAGGAGCGCGCGGTGGTTCACATCGCCCACCGCGTACAGCCAGTCGCTGCCGTCGACGCGGCAGCTGTCGTCGACGGGCAGCCACGAGCCCGGCGCCAGACCGACGGTCTCGAGGCCGATGCCGTCGGTACGCGGGGAGCGGCCGGTGGCGAAGAGGACCTCGTCGGCCTCGATCCGCTCACCGTTGCCGAGGACGAGCGTGACGGGACCGGTGCCGCCCCTGCGTTCGACGGAGGTGACAGACGTGTGCGTACGGATCGTGGCACCGGCCTCGGTCAACGCCTCGACGACATGCTCGCCGACGAAGGGTTCCATGCGGGGCAGCACTCCCCCGCCGCGCACCAGCAGGATGACGTGCGAGCCCAGCGCCTGCCAGGCGGTGGCCATCTCCACGCCGACCACTCCGCCGCCGACGATCGCGAGCCGGCCGGGCACCCGGTGGGCGCTGGTGGCCTCGCGGCTCGTCCATGCCTTGGCGCCGGCCAGACCCGGGATGTCGGGCAGTACGGCACGGCTGCCGGTCGACACGACCACGGCATGGCGGGCGGTCAGCACATGGTGCTCGCCCTCGGGACCGTCGACGAGGACCTTCTTCGGCCCGTTCAGCCTGCCCTGCCCGCGGTACAGACGGGCGCCGATCGAGTCCAGCCAGCCGACCTGGCCGTCGTCCTTCCAGTGGGAGACGTACTCGTCGCGGTGGGCCAGTACGGCCTCGGCGTCGAGCGGCCCCTGCACCGCGTGGCGCAGACCGGGGACACGACGGGCGTCGGCGCGGGCGAGGGCGGAGCGCAGCAGCGACTTGCTGGGAATGCACGCCCAGTACGAGCATTCACCGCCGATCAGTTCGCTCTCCACGACCGCGGTACTCAGGCCCGCCGCCCTGGTGCGGTCCACCACGTTCTCCCCGACCGGTCCTGCGCCCAGCACCACAACGTCGAACTCCACGGCTTCCGTCATACGGACAGTCTCATCCCGGGTGTGCGTCCTGGCCACATGGGCAGGGGCAGGAATAGCAAGGCCCCGGGCACCGTTGTCGGGGGCGAGTCCCCATCGGACAGCAGGAAGAGGTAGCACGTCATGAGCACTGTTGAGCTCACCAAGGAAAACTTCGATCAGGTCGTCAGCGACAACGACTTCATCCTGATCGATTTCTGGGCTTCCTGGTGCGGTCCTTGCCGTCAGTTCGCCCCGGTGTACGAGGGTGCCGCCGAGCGCCACCCCGACCTGGTGTTCGCGAAGGTCGACACGGAGGCTCAGCAGGAGCTGGCGGCCGCGTTCGAGATCCGTTCCATCCCCACGCTGATGATCGTCCGTGACAATGTCGCGGTGTTCGCCCAGCCGGGCGCGCTGCCCGAGGCCGCCCTGGAGGACGTGATCGGTCAGGCGCGCGCTCTGGACATGGACCAGGTCCGCAAGTCGATCGACGAGGCCCAGGCGAAGAGCGGTGCCGCCGGGGCGGAGACCTCGACGGAGGCCTGACTCCTCTCGAAGGTCCATACGGCCCGAGCTGCGGTCCATACGGCCCGAAGGCTGTCCGGCTCAGCGCTCCAGGACCAGGGCGATGCCCTGGCCGACACCGATACAGAGGGCGGCCACGCCGGTTCCCGAACCAGCGGCCGCCAGCTGGTGGGCGACCGAGCCGGCCAGCCGGGCTCCCGACGCGCCGAGCGGGTGGCCGATGGCGATGGCGCCACCGCGCGGGTTGACCAGGGACGGGTCCAGACCGGGCCATTCGGCGAGGCAGCCGAGCGCCTGGGCGGCGAAGGCCTCGTTCAGTTCGAAGGTGGTCAGATCGGCGAACGACCGGCCCGCCTTCGTCAGCGCCCGCCGGACCGCCTCCACCGGGCCGAGACCGAAGAGCTGCGGCTCGACACCGGTGACGGCGGAGGCCCGGATCCGGGCGAGCGGCTCGCGGCCGGTCGCCCGCAGCCCTTCCTCGTCGACCAGGAGCAGGGCCGCGGCCCCGTCATTGAGCGGTGAGGAGCTGCCCGCCGTGACCGTGCCGTCCTTTCGGAAGGACGGCTTCAGCTTGGCGAGCGCCTCCATGGACGTGGTGTCGCGGATGCATTCGTCGCGCGCCGGCTCCACACCCTCGTACGTGACGACCTCACTGTCGTAGAGGCCCTTGCCCCACGCCTCGGCGGCCTTCTGGTGGCTGGCGAGCGCGAAGGCGTCCTGCTGTTCGCGGGTGATCCCGTGCTTGTCGGCGACGAGTTCGGCGCCCTCGCCGAGCTGGACGGTCCACTCGGCGGGCATCTTCGGGTTGGTCATGCGCCAGCCCAGCGTCGTCGAGTGGAGCTGCTGGTGGCCTGCGGGGAAGGCGCGTTCGGGCTTCTGCAGCACCCAGGGGGCGCGGGACATGGACTCGACGCCGCCCGCGATCGCGATGGACGCGTCGCCGAGGGCGATGGCGCGGGCCGCCTGGATGACGGCCTCCAGACCGGATCCGCACAGGCGGTTGACGGTGACGCCGGGGACGGTGACGGGCAGCCCGGCGAGCAGCACGGCCATGCGCGCGACGTCGCGGTTGTCCTCGCCCGCGCCGTTGGCGTCCCCGAAGACGACATCGTCGACACGGGCCGGGTCGAGCTCTGGAGTGCGGTCCACGAGCGCCTTGACGACATGCGCGGCGAGGTCGTCGGGGCGTACGGAGGAGAGCGCACCGCCGAACTTGCCGATCGGGGTGCGGACGGCGTCGACGATGTAGACGTCGCGGATGCTCATCGGAAACTCTCCCAAGGCTTGACCGAGCGCATGGCGCTTAAGGCTGTTCGCCTGCTGAACTATGGTTCATCTTCCATGGCTGGTCAACGGCCTGCGGAGCGCTGCGTGCAGACGGGAACAGCGGGCTCAGCGCTGTGCCGGGTCGACCACCCTCGCCGACAGCCCGTAGTCCAGCTCCGACCCGTCGACCAGCAGTGCCTCGACCGTACGCGTCACCGGGTCGATGTCCGCCACCAGGCCGTCACCCGAGAATCGCGGATAGCCGGAGGACCCGTACGTGCCGGTGGCCACCACGACGGCCGAGCGGATCGCATTCGCGGCCAGATGGGCCGCATCGCTGCCCTCGACATGCTCGGGCACCAGAAGGATCTCGAAGCGCTGCGGATCTGTGCTCATGCAAGCGACGCTAGACACGCACCGCGCGGCCCGCATGTCGTCGCCCCGCAGCCCCGGACATACCCCTGGTCACCGCCCCGGCGCGCGGTCAGCTGGATTCGCGGAGCACCGCCCGCGCCCCCATCAGATCGTGCCGCTCCGGCTCTGCGCCGGGGTCGCGCACCACACGGTCGACGAGCTCGGCCAGGCGCTGACCGGTCACCATGTCGATCTGGACGGTGCTCAGCCGAGGCCGCAGCAGCCTGCCGAGCAGCAGATCGTCCGCGCCGATCACCGCGGTCTCGGCAGGGACGTCGATGCGCGCGTCCTGGAGGGCCCGCATCAGGAGCATGGCGTACTCGTCGTTGTACGCGTACACGGCGTCGAGACCGAGCCCGCGCCAGCGGGCTGCGAGCGCGGCGGCCGACTCCTCGTCGTACGACAGGGGCAGCGGCTCGATCCGGGCGCCGGCGCCCGCCCCGGCCCGTCGGGCCCCTTCGAGGCGAGGCTCCGAGAAGAGCTCGAGGCCCGGCTCCTGCGGCATCACGACACCGATGGCACGCCGACCGCGCTGGAGCAGATGGGCCACCGCCCGGTCACCGATCTCGCGCTGGTCCATGACGAGCGAGTGTGCGCCCTCGACGCGCTGCGGGCCGAGCATTATGACGGCTTTCGCGCCGGAGCGTTTGAGGACGCCGACGCCGTGCGGGGTGAGCGCGACCTCGCCGAGCGAGACGACCGCGACGGGGCGCAGTTCGGCCCAGGCCCGGGCGGCCCCGTCGCCGTCGAGGCCGAGGCTGCCGTACTGCACGACGGTGTAGTCGAGGCGGCGCAGCGCCCACTGAAGCTCGTTGAAGAAGCGGCTGTAGAGCGGACCCACGGGAACGTGCGCGGTCGGGAGCAGCACCATCCGGGTATGTCCGGCACGCAGGCTGCGGGCGGCCGCGTGGGGCACATAACCGAGCTCTTCGGCGGCCTCGCGGACACGGCGGCGGGTGGGATCGCTGATCCGTACGGCGGAGGTGTTGTTGAGCACGTAGGAGACGGTGGCCCTGGAGACTCCAGCCAGCCGGGCGACGTCGGCGCTGGTCGGAACAGGGCGTTCTGCGGACTGCTTGGGTGTCTGACTCATCGCCCTCGGCATCTTTCCAGACCTGTTCGGCACGAGTCCGCGCGAGGTCCGGGCGGATGGCCGGAAACGAGTGCCGCACAGGGGCGGCACGCGCCACCATGATCGTGTCGGAATGCAGCGGCTACACGACACCGGAAAGGCACCAACGTGCAGCTTCACACCACCACTTGGGGCGAAGGCGACCGCATCGCGCTCCTGATCCACGGCATCATGGCCGACCACCGCACCTGGCGCAGGGCCGGTCCGGCTCTCGCCGAGCGCGGATACCGGGTGATCGCCGTCGACCTGCGCGGCCACGGGGCGAGCGGCCGCGCGGATTCCTATGCCCCCAGGGATTACGCCGACGATCTTGTGGAGACCCTCCCCGCCGGTGCCGAACTGGCCCTGGGGCACTCGCTCGGCGGGCTGACGCTCTCTCTGGCAGTGGAGCAGCTCGCGCCGCGGCACGCGGTCTACGCCGACCCGGCATGGCATCTGCCGGACGGCGAGGACGGCTACCGGCCCGAGGTGTTCACGCAGGCGAAGTCCCTGACGCGGGAGCAGATCGAGACGATGAACCCGCGCTGGGAGGCGGTCGACGTCGGGATCGAGCTGGCGACCCTGAAGCTCTGGGACGAGGCGACGGCGTACGACCTGGTGGACGTCGCCGGGCGGGATCTGCTCCCGGCGAAGCCCGTCGTACCGTCGCTGGTGACGCTCGCCGACCCGAGTTTCCTCGTGAACAAGCAGCGTGCGGCACAGCTCACCGAGCGCGGCTTCGAGGTGCGTACGGTCGCGGGCGCGGGCCACACCATCCACCGTGACGACTTCGACGGCTTCATGACGTCTCTGGAGGGCTGGATCTGACGGGCTCCCGCGTGGGTGGGCTCCCCGCCATGGACGACGAGTCGATGGTGGGGCTGCTCGGGCGGGTGACCGGCACAGTGGTCCCGGACTCGTCGGCGAGGTAATCGTCCGAATCCGCGGCGGAGCCGAGCATGGTGAGGCGGAGGCCGCGGCGAACCAGGCGCGCGGGCTCGCGGTAGCCGCCGCGGTGAAGGCGAAGGGCCTGGCGGAGGCCGAGGCGATCAAGGCACGCGCGGCCGCGCCGGCCGAGAACCAGGAGGCCGTGGTCGCCCAGCAGCCGGCCGAGAAGTGGCCGGAGATCGTCGAGGCCGGGGCCGGGGCGTTCAGCAATGTCGATCACATGATTCTGCTGAACGGCGCCGACGGGATGTCGGAGATGTTCGCCAGGCGCTGACCATGGGCGGTACGGGACCGGGCCTGGCCCGGCAGCCGCTGGCGACCATGAACGGCCAGGCACCCGGGAACGCCAGCGGCACGGTCGCCTCGGTGAACGGCGCGGCTCCGCCCGCCCCGCGCACCGAGCGGATCCCGGTGACGGACGAAACGAAGGATGAGTGACGGCACCCGCCCTGCGGGAAGGACCCGGCAGGTCCTACCGTGGGGCGGGTGACGATCTTCCCTGACGCATCCGACAGCCCCGCCGGCCTGCCCGGCCAGAGCGGCCCCGCGGCCACCACCGAGGCCGATCCGGCCGAGGTCGGCCCGGTCCGCACCGTGTACGCCCCCGACCGTGACGGCGATCCCGACCCCGGCGAGATCGTCTGGACCTGGGTGCCCTTCGAGGAGATGGACGGACGCGGCAAGGACCGTCCGGTCCTGGTGGTGGCCCGTGAGGAGTCCGGCACGCTGCTCGCCGTGCAGCTGTCCAGCAAGCGCCATGACCAGGACCGCGAGTGGGTGGCCATCGGCGTGGGGCCGTGGGACCGGGCGGGACGCGAGTCCTGGGTGGATCTGGACCGGGTGCTGCGGGTGCACGAGGACGGCATGCGCCGTGAGGCGTGCGCACTGGACCGGACGCGTTTCGACCGGGTCGTGCAGCGCCTGCGGGAGCGCTACGGCTGGAGCTGACGGGCTACGGCTCGGGCTGACCGGCTACTGCTGGAGCTGACCGTCGAAGGTCCGGCGGAAGGCCCCCAGCGTCCGCCCGTCGGACGTACGGTCCAGTACGGCGAAGACGATCTGCTCGAAGTGGCCCGCGAACCGGCCGCCTCCGGTGAGCAGGGCGTGGAACGCTGCCGCGACGACATCGGGGTCGTTGCGGAAGACCCCGCAGCCCCAGGCCCCCAGCACCAGGCGCCGGTAGCCCTGCGCGGCCGCCGTCTCAAGAACGCGCTCGGCGCGTGCGGCGACGGCGGCCGGGATGCGGTGCGCATGGTCGGGCGTCCGGCTGGTGATCACCCCGGCGTTCGGTGCGGGCGAGGTCAGAAATCCCACGGTGTACGGCGCATCGAGAAGCCGTCCGCGGTCGTCGCGGAAGACCGGGACGCCGGGCGAGTGGATGACGCGGTCAGTGTAGAAGGGGCTGCGGTCGGCGCGGTGGTGCTCGTAGAACTCGGGTGCGCGCAGCAGCGTGACGTACAGCGCCGAGGCCCTGCAGAGCGCCTCTTCCTGGGCCTGCGCGCCGTTCAGGTAGCCGCCGCCGGGGTTGCGCGCCGATGCGAAGTTCAGGACGGCGACGGGTGCGCTGTCCGCCGCGGTCAGCCGCTGGGCGGCTTGGGTGCTGCTCTCGCCCGTGACCTCGAAGGATGTCGTGCGGTCGGTGTCAGGAGTGACCCCGACGGGCTCGGGTCCGTACATCCGGGTCCCCGCCAGTGCGGCTGCCAGTTCCCGCCCGATCTCCACCTTCCGACCGTCGAAGGCCAGGTAGTGGCCGGTATCGACGATCTCTTCGGTCTCTTTTGCGATCCCCCGCAGTCGTGCACTCATGGCGGACATCGTGGGCGACCGGCCAGGGGCCGGGCAATCGGATTTTCTTACGCCTCACGAACACCACGGGCACTCTTGTGCGAAGCCGCGGCCGTGGCCTTAGGTTTGCAGAGTGCCTTCGAAAGAGGAACCGGACATGCGCCCACCCGATGGCGGCGGCTACGGCCCCCCTATGGGAGAAGAAGAGGCAGAGGATCTTCTCCGATGTATCTGCTTCAAGAACGGCCCGCCCCGATTCGTGGGCGTGGAGGTCGAATGGCTCGTCCATGAGCTGGAACGGCCCGATCGCCCCGTGCCCGCCGACCGTCTCACCGCCGCCTACGACCAGGTACGTTCTCTACAACTGAATTCGGCTCTCACTTTCGAGCCAGGCGGCCAGCTGGAGCTCAGCTCGCCTCCCGCCGCCTCACTGATGGAGTGCATCGACTCCGTCGCCGCCGATCTGGACGCCGTACGCGCCGCGCTCCGCCCGGCAGGCCTCACTCTCACCGGAATCGGGCTCGATCCCGTCAATCCACCGCGCCGGCTGCTTCACGAATCCCGCTACGACGCCATGGAGGCGTACTTCGACCGGACGGGTCCGTCCGGCCGCGCCATGATGTGCAGCTCCGCCTCGATACAGGTGTGCCTGGACGCCGGCGACAAGGAGCCGGGCCCCCTCGGCTACGGCCGGCGCTGGCGGCTCGCGCATCTGCTCGGCGCGGTGCTCATGGCAGCCTTCGCCAACTCGCCCCTGCAGGAAGGGCGTTACACCGGCTGGCGCTCGACGCGGCAAGCCGTGTGGACCGCACTCGATGCCGTGCGGCCCTTGGCGCCGCCCCTCGACGAGGAGCCGCGCTCGGCGTGGACCGCCCATGCGCTGGACGCACCGGTGATGTGCGTACGGATGGACGGCGAGCTGTGGGAGCTGCCCGAGGGGCTCACCTTCCGCCAGTGGATCCGCTCGGGCATGCCCCGGCCGCCGACCCGGGAGGATCTCGACTACCACCTGACCACCCTCTTCCCGCCGGTGCGGCCGCGCGGCCATCTCGAACTGCGCATGATCGACGCCCAGTCGGGCGAGGACGGCTGGATGGTGCCGCTCGCGGTCACCACGGCCCTGTTCGACGACGCCGAGGCCGCCGAGACTGTCTATCGCGCCGTGAAACCGCTGGCGGAGTACGCCGGTTCGCTGCCCGCGCCGCGCAATGCGCTGTGGACCAATGCCGCCCGGCACGGCCTTGCCGATCCCGAGCTGCACGCGGCCGCCGTGACCTGCTTCGCCGTCGCACTGGAGGCGCTCCCCCGGATCGGCGCGTCCGACGCCGTACAGGACGCCGTCGCCGCATTCAACGAGCACCACGTCCTGCGGGGCCGATGTCCCGCCGACGAGCTGCGCATCCCCTCCCTCGGGAAGGAATCGATCACATGACCGAAGACCTCCGGCGTCGCGCTCTGGACGCGCTGACCACCGCGCGAGCCCGTACGGCCACACTCACCTCGTGCGTCGACGACCATGAACTGACCGCCCAGCACTCTCCGTTGATGTCCCCGCTGGTGTGGGACCTGGCCCATATCGGCAACCAGGAGGAGCAGTGGCTGCTGCGCACGGTCGCCGGGCGTGAGGCGCTGCGCCCCGAGATCGACTCCGTCTACGACGCCTTCGAGCACCCGCGAGCCCTGCGGCCCACGCTGCCGCTGCTCGCCCCGGCCGAGGCGCGGGCGTATGCGTCCGATGTACGCGGCAGGGTCCTCGACATCCTCGACACCACCCCGCTTGAGGGCGGGCCGCTGGTCGACGCGGGATTCGCGTTCGGAATGATCGCCCAGCACGAGCAGCAGCACGACGAAACAATGCTCATCACGCACCAGCTGCGCAAGGGGCCCGCCGCCCTTACCGCGCCCGAGCCGCCGGCCGGCAGCGCGCAGGGCCTGCCCGCCGAAGTCCTGGTCCCCGGCGGCCCGTTCATCATGGGCACCTCGACCGAGCCGTGGGCGCTGGACAATGAGCGGCCCGCGCACCAGCGGGTCGTACCGGCCTTCTTCATCGACACCGTCCCGGTGACGTGTGGCGCCTACCAGGCCTTCATCGAGGACGGCGGCTATACGGATCCCCGCTGGTGGGCGGCCGAGGGCTGGGACCAGATCCGGCAGCACGACATCGGCGCACCGCTGTTCTGGCGCCGCGAGGGCGGCCAGTGGCTGCGCCGGCGCTTCGGCGTGACCGAGCCGGTGCCCGCCGACGAGCCGGTACTGCATGTGAGCTGGTACGAGGCCGACGCGTACGCCCGCTGGGCGGGGCGGCGGCTGCCGACCGAGGAGGAGTGGGAGAAGGCCGCCCGTCACGATCCGCAGTCGGGCCGCTCGCGCCGCTTCCCCTGGGGTGACGGCGACCCCTCGCCGTCGCAGGCCAGCCTCGGTCAGCGCCATCTGCGACCTGCCCCGGTCGGCAGTTATCCCGATGGCGAATCGCCGCTCGGCGTACGGCAGTTGATCGGCGATGTGTGGGAGTGGACGGCGAGCGACTTCCTCCCCTACCCGGGCTTCGCGGCCTTCCCGTACCGCGAGTACTCCGAGGTGTTCTTCGGCAGCGCGCACAAGGTGCTGCGCGGCGGATCGTTCGCCGTGGACGCGGTGGCCTGCCGCGGAACCTTCCGCAACTGGGACCTTCCGGTGCGCCGGCAGATCTTCTCCGGTTTCCGCACGGCACGGGACGCGGCTGTGCGCGGGGAGTCGGCCTGATGTGCCGCCATATCGCCTATCTCGGCCCGCCTCTGCCGCTCGGGCAGCTGCTCGTCGAGCCCGCGCACGGCCTGTTCCGGCAGTCCTGGGCGCCACGCCGGCAGCGGTACGGAACGGTCAACGCCGACGGCTTCGGCGTCGGCTGGTACGCCGAGGGCGATCCGGTGCCCGCCCGGTACCGCCGCCCGGGCCCCATCTGGGCCGATCTCTCCTTCGCCGATCTCGCCCGGGTGGTCCGCAGCGGGGCGCTGCTCGCCGCCGTCCGCGACGCCACCGAGGCGGGCGCGGACGGTGAGGCGGCGGCAGCGCCGTTCGCCGCAGGCCCTTGGCTGTTCAGTCACAACGGCGCGGTCAAGGGCTGGCCCGGCACACTGGCCCCGCTCGCGACGACCCTGCCCGCGGCCGAGCTGCTCTCGCTGGAGGCGCGCTGCGACTCCGCGCTGGTGTGGGCGCTGGTGCTGCACCGGCTGCGCGACGGCGACGAACTGGGCCAGGCGCTGGCCGACACGGTCCGCGAGGTCGGGGAGGCCGCGCCGGGCTCCCGGCTCAATCTGCTTCTCACCGACGGCGAAACCATCGCGGCGACGGCGTGGGGCGACACCCTCTGGTATCTGGCCGAGCTCGGGCGCCGCACGGTCGTCGCCTCGGAGCCGTACGACGACGATCCGCACTGGCGCGAGGTCCCCGACCGCACCCTGCTGGCGGCGACCCGCACCGATGTCCTTCTGACCCCGCTCAAGGAGCCAGCCGCGTGAGCCCGTTCCTGCTGACCCGAACCCTGCCCGAGGACGCCACCGACGCCGCTCTGCGCGCGGACGTGCTGCACGGTCTTACCCGTACGCCCAAGGAGCTGCCGCCCAAGTGGTTCTACGACGCCCGCGGCAGCGAGCTCTTCGAGGAGATCACCCGGCTCCCCGAGTACTACCCGACCCGCGCCGAACGGGAGATCCTTCTCGCCCGTGCCGACGAGATCGCGGCCGCGACCGGGGCGCGCACCCTGGTGGAGCTGGGCTCTGGATCGTCGGAGAAGACCCGGCATCTACTGGACGCGCTGCCCGGGCTGCACAGCTATGTGCCGGTCGATGTGAGCGAGAGCGCGCTGACCGGCGCGGCGAAGGCTCTGCTCGCCGAGCGGCCCTCGCTCCATATCCATGCCCTGATCGCCGACTTCACCCGCGGTCTCGCACTGCCCGGCACCCCGGGGCCGCGGCTGATCGTCTTCCTCGGCGGCACGATCGGCAATCTGCTGCCCGACGAGCGTGCGGCGTTCCTGCGCTCCGTGCGGTCACTGATGGAGCCCGGCGACGCGCTGCTGCTCGGGACCGATCTGGTGAAGGACGAGGAGGTGCTGGTGCGGGCGTACGACGACGCGGCCGGGGTGACGGCCGCCTTCAACAAGAACGTGCTGTCCGTCATCGCCCGTGAGCTGGATGCGGACGTCGACCCCGACGACTTCGATCATGTGGCGCTGTGGGACCGCGAGCAGGAGTGGATCGAGATGCGGCTGCGGGCGCGCTCCGCGCTCACCGTGAAGATCCCCGAGCTTGATCTCGTGGTGTCGTTCGAAGCGGGCGAGGAGATGCGTACGGAGGTGTCGGCGAAGTTCCGTCAGGAGGGGGTACGGGCCGAACTGGCGGCTGCGGAGCTTGAGCTGACGAATTGGTGGACGGATACGGAAGGCAGGTTCGCGCTCTCCCTGGCGACGGCCAGCTGAGCCGCGCGGGCCAGTGAGCGGCGGTCGGGGAAGCTCCCCGCGGGGATGGCCGGCAGCAGCCGGATCTCCGCGGTGAGCCCGCCGGCCGCCACGACCCGCCACAGGGACGCGGGCAGCGAGTCCTCCCCGACGAAGGCGGCTGCGCCGGTGGGCAGATAGGTGATGCGTACGGGCTGAACGGCGGCGCCCGCGTCCAGTGCGGCCTGGAAGACGGCGTGGCGGAAGCGGCCCTGGGCCCGTCCGCACCAGGTGGAGCCTTCGGGGAAGGCGATGACGCGCGCGCCGCTGTCCATCGCGCAGGCCATCTCGCGGACGGTTGCGGGCAGCGTACGCAGCCGGTCTCGCTCCAGGAAGAAGGTGCCGCCGCGGGCGGCGAGGGGCCCGAGCACCGGCCAGCGACGGACCTCGCTCTTGGCCAGCATCCGTCCGGGCAGGGCCGCCGCTACCAGCGGTATGTCCAGCCAGGAGATGTGGTTGGCGACGACCAGGGAGCGAACGGGTCCCGGCGCCTGGCCGATGACCCGGATGCGTACGCCGAAGGCGCGTACGACTGCTCGCGCCCAGCAGCGGGTCATCACATGCCGGAACCGGGTCCCGAGCACCGCGGCGAGCAGCGCGACCAGCGGCCCGAGCAGCAGGCCGGCGAGGATTGTCGCGATTCCCGCCAGCAGCCGGGCGGCCGCCCTGAGGGAGCCGGCCGCCGGGCCGTGGTGTGTCGCGCAGCCCCGCGGGGTGCAGGGAGCGCTGGGCAGCCAGACGCTCATCGCACCGGGGCGAGGGAGAGGAAGTGGCGCAGGTAGCGGGGGTTGGTGCGGCGCAGCGAGAGCAGTACATAGAGGTCCGCGACACCGAAGTCGGGGTCGTGGGCGGGCGCGCCGCACACCCAGGCGCCGAGCCGCAGATAGCCGCGGAGCAGGGCGGGCAGCTCGGTACGGCCCTCGGGGCGGGTGACGGAGTCGGGGTTCCACAGCTTGTGCGGGGTGACCCAGTACTCCTCGGGGGCGAGGTTCTTGGCCTTCACCGTGTCCCAGGTGGCAGCGGCGAGCGTGCCGCCGTCCGCGAGCGGGATGGAGCAGCAGCCGGCCAGCCAGTTGTGGCCGGTGCGGCTCATGTAGCGGGCGAGCCCGGCCCAGATGAGGGCGATGACGGCGCCGTTGCGGTGCAGGGGGTGGACACAGGAGCGGCCGACCTCGACGAGGTCGTCGCGGATGGGTGCGAGCCTGGCCAGGTCGAACTCGGTCTCGGAGTAGAGCCGTCCCGCCACCCGGGCGCGGTCCGGCGGAAGCAGGCGGTAGGTGCCGACGACCTCTCCGGTCTCGGCCTCGCGCACCAGAAGGTGGTCGCAGTACGCGTCGAAGGCGTCGATGTCCAGACCCGGCTCGGGCCCCTCAAGCCGGGCGCCCATCTCACCGGCGAACACCTGGTGACGCAGGCGCTGCGCGGCCCGTACGTCCTCCTGGTCCCGGGCGAGGGAGACGACGTAGCGCTGCTGGTCCCCCTCACCGAGAGGCGCGGGGGCGGGCGACGGCAGGGGCGCGGCGAGCTGGGCGGGGATCTGGGCGGGGACGGTGAGTGGGGCGGGGATCTGGGCGGGGACGGTGAGTGGGGCGGGGACGACAGCTGGCGATGCGGGCATGACGGTCTCCTGTGCCGGACGGAAGGGGACGGACCGCGGGTGCGGCGGCCCGGCTCCTTACTTCTTCCGTGGCCGACTGGATTCGACATGACAGCACGGCGGAGAGTGGATGTGCGACGGCTGAATGGCGGGGAATGGGGTGCCGTGGACGAGGCACGGACTGTAAGGAGAGAGGCAGGTTCAGTGAGGAGCGAGGGCTTGGGTGATGCGCTCGCAGGCGGTGCGCGCCGCCCGCTTCGGGTTCTGCCCCTGCAGAACGGCCGTCATATAGGGCTTGATCGGGTTGTCGGCCTCGACGTCCGCCCAGCGCGGTGAGTTGGGTGTCGCCCTGCCGCGTGCGGCGCCCGCGGCCATCGCGGCTGTGCTCTCCTCGCCCTCCAGGACGCCCGCGAGGGACGGCTTGTTGGGCACGTAGTGCATCGTACGGGCGAGGTCGGTCTGCCACTTCGGGCCCGCCAGCGCCGTGACGACGTCGATCGCTGCGGCCCGCTCGTGCGCCTTGTCGGGCACGATCAGATCGGAGCCGCCGGTGAAGACGGCGCCCGGCCGCGCGGCCGTCTTGCCCGGTACGGGGAAGAAGCCGAGCTTGCCCTTGAGCCCGGGGTTGCTCTTCTCGATGAGGGTGGCCGCGCTCGGTACCGCGATGATCTGGGCGATGTCGCCCTTGGCGAACACCCGGGCCTGCGGCGGGGTTTCCTCGTCGGCGTTCTTGGGGCCGTCGCCGTGCGACTGGAGCTCCTTGTAGAAGGCCATGCCGCGCAGCGCGGCGGGTGTGTCCAGCGTCCCCCGCCAGTCGCCCCCCTCCTCGACGGCCAGCTCCCCTCCCTCGTCCCAGACGAATCCGGCGAGGCTGTACCAGTCCTGACCGGAGAGGTAGATGCCCTGTACGCCGCCGTTGTTGAGCCGCTCGGAGTCCTCGAGCCACCGGGCGCGCGTTCGGGGCGGCTCGGTTATCCCGGCGGCGGCGAAGAGGTCTTTGTTGTAGATGACGACGCGGTTGGCCGCGTACCAGGGAATGCCGTACTGCGATCCGTCGATGCTGCCCGGTTCGGCGAGTCCGGGCAGCCAGTCGTCGGCCCCGAGGTCGCGCACCGATTCGAGGGTGAGGTCCTCAAGGCCGTCGCTCTCGGCGTACTGGGCGACCTGGGTGTTGCCCACCTCGATTACATCCGGCGCCTTGTCGCTCTCCAGCGCGGCGGTGACCTTCTTTCCGATGCCGGTCCACTCCTGGAAGGTGAACTTCAGCTTGACGGAGGGGTTGTCCTTCTCGTAGGCGGTGGTGAAGCGGTTGAGGAACTCGTCGGAGACGCTGTCCTTCATCAGCCAGATGTCGACCGTGGTGGTCTCGGATCCGACACCCGGGACGATCCCGCAACCACCGAGCATGAGCGCGGACACGAGCGATACGGGCACGGCGAGCGAGCGTCTCTTCGGGCGTCTCTTCGGGCGTCTCTTCACGGTGGTCACCTTCGGCGTGGGAGCACGGGAGCGTGACCCGACATGGGGGGAAGCGCGCTCCGCGCTCGCACGGGTGTGGCTGGATTTTGGTCCGTACCAATGGACCGGTCAAGCCCCGGAAGGTGTTGCGGGGTCCTGTGCGGGGGCGGACACCGATGCGGCATCCGCCCCCAGGGGTTCACTCACTGGCCTCCCGGCACGGTGTCCTCGAAGGCCGTCCCGGCCGCACGGTAGGCGGCGACCTTGGCGCTGACCTGCGCCGGAGTCAGCACCTGGTCCTTCACGTGCAGAACGTAGTCGACCTTCTGGTCGTACGCGCGCGGGGTGGTGCTGCTCTGCCCCGCCAGATCGATCAGCCACTGGTTGAAGTTGATGGACATGGGCCGCTCGGGCAGATAGCGGGCGTCGTGCCGCCCGAATTCCTGCCCGTCGATGTAGTAGGTGATGTTGCTGTTGTCGATGGTGACGACGAGGTCGTGCCAGCCGGCGTAGCTCGCGCGGACCTCGGAGTGCTGGTTGACCGCCTCCCAGGGATCGGGCCGGTAGGTCTCCCAGGAGGTGGTGTAGAGGATGTTCGCGGGCTCGCCCCAGCCGCCGTTGGGCAGATACTCGAAGTCGTACTCCGCGTAGTCGTCCGCCATCGGGGCCTTGAGGTCGTTGATGGTGAAGAACGTCTGGACGAGATGGTCGCCGTCGGGTCCCGACTTCGGGGCGTCGGAGAACTTCACCCGGGCCGCGTAGGTGCCGTTCTTGAACTTCATGTCCTTGGTGAGGACTTCGGTCTGCCGGGTGGACTCGCCGGTGCCCGCCGTGGAGGTCTCGAGGTTCATGATCGAGTTGCTCCCCTCCCTGGCGAAGGTGACGTTCTGCGGGGCCCAGGTCGCGCCCGGGACTCCGGGGCCGCCGGAGTTGGAGCGCACATTCCAGCCGTGGGCCCCGATCGCCGGGTCGGTGTACGAGATGTAGTCGAAGTCGTCGAAGAGCGCGGGCCCGTCGGCGGGCGGGTCCGTGGGGTCGGTCGGGTCGGGGTCCGGGTCGTTGCCCGCGGGGGCCGTGCCCCAGACCTGGGTCCCGCCGACCGTTGCGGTGACCTTGGCCCAGTCCCCGTACGCGGTCTGGCCGGCGGCGAAGGAGTAGTCGTCGCTCTGGTTCAGCGGCTGCCAGTCGGTGCGGTGGAAGCGAAGCTGCATGTCGCCTGTGTCGGCACCCGGTGCGAGGGAGCCCGCCCCCGCCGTGAAGCCGATCTCCAGATAGCGGTCGGCGGTGGCGGTGGACTGCGCGAGCGTGCCGAACGTACCGGTGATGTTGGCGCAGCCCTTGACCGCCCAGGAGCAGGCGAATGTGTACGAGGCGCCCGCATCGGCCTTGAAGTAGTACCGGATCTTCACCTGGTTCAGCGCGAGGGAGCCGCTGCCGGTGTTGACGACCGTGAACCAGGGCTCGGCCTGGTCACTGCCGGTGGCGCTCTGCCGGTACTGGACGGTGACCCGCTCGCCGGCGGCAGCGGCGGGCAGCGCGGTCAGCGTCGCGCAGCCGAGGCCCGCCACCGCTGCGGCGGCGACGGCGGCGCGTATGCGCAAGGGGCTCAGGCTCATGAGGTTTCCTCTCCTGGAGGGTGTGTGGGGGGACGGCACGGCACGCCGAGCGTGTCGAGCCGGGCTCTGTGGCGGTGCATCCGGGCCTGGAATCCGGGCCAGTCGCGGCCGCCGGACCAGGCGGTGTCGGCGAGGGCGCACAGCCGGGGGAAGGCGAGATATTCGGCGTGCGCCGCGGTGGGGACGTATTCGGTCCACAACTGGGCCTGGGTGCCGAGTACTTGGGCGGCGGCGTCCGGCTCCCAGTGGGCGGGGGCCGGTTCGGTTTCGTACACGGTCCGCAGATCGACGATCTGTCCCGGCTGTCCCGGCGGTTCGTCCGGGCGCTCCGACTGCGGATAGTCGAGATAGGTGGAGTGGTAGGGAGCCATGATCACCGGCCGGCCGCGGCGGGCGGCCGCGAGACCGTGTTCCGTGTCCCGCCAGGGCAGGACCGTGAAGGAGGCGGGCAGATCGAGGCCGGTCTCGCTCCAGCCGAGCGGCCGGCGGCCGCGCTCGACGAGGAAGTCGCCGATGCGCCGCATGAACCAGCCGTGCAGAGCCTCGGGGCCGTCCAGCCCCTCCACTGCGGCACGGGCGCGGGCTGCGGGCGACTGCTGCCACTCCGTCGTCGGGCACTCCTCGCCGCCGATGTGCACAGAGGGCGAGGGGAAGGTGTCCATGACCTCGTCCAGTACGGTGCGGCAGAAGGCAAGGACCTCGTCGTGGACGCCGAGGACCGTCTCGCACACGCCCCACTGCCGCCATACCTCCAGCTCGCGCTCTGGCCGGTTGCCGAGGTGCGGATAAGCGGCGAGCGCGGCGCGTACATGCCCGGGCATCTCGATCTCAGGGACGACGGTGACACCGCGGGCGGCGGCGTACGCGACGAGTTCGCCCAGCTCTCCACGGGTGTACGCGCCGCCGTGCGGGACGCCGCCCACCTCGGTGAGCTTCGGGTACGCGGCGACCGGCATGCGCCAGCCCTGGTCGTCTGTGAGATGCAGATGGAGCACGTTCAGCTTGTGCAGGGCCAGCAGATCGGTGAAGCGCCTCAGGAAGGCGACGGGCTGGAAGTGGCGGGCCACGTCGAGCATCGCGCCACGCCAGGCGAAGCGGGGCACGTCGGTGATCTGGACGCACGGCATGGTCCAGTCGGTGCCGGGGACCGGGCCGGCGGACAGGACGGCGGGCGGCAGGAGTTGACGGACTGTCTGGATACCGTTCAGCAGGCCTTCCGGCCGGGCGGCCCTCAGCAGGACCGCGTCGGCGCCGACGGTGAGTCCGTATCCCTCCTCGCCGAGCCCGGTGAGCTGGGGGTCGAGGGCGATGACGACGCGGCCGTCGGCGGCCAGTGGCAGCGGCAGTCCGGTGGCGGGAGCGAGCAGGGTGCGCAGCAGTGCGGCGGCGGGCTCGGCGCCGGAGGTGGCACGGATCGCCGTACGGGCGTCGAAGGTGAACCGGCCCTGCATCGGGGTGAATTGGGCGGGTCGCGGGACCAGGTCGAGGGCGGCGCGCGGCACGGGCATGTCGGCAGGCCCCCTATCCCTTGACCGCTCCGCCGGTCATCCCCGCGGCGACCCGGCGCTGGAGCACCAGGAAGAGGATGAGGACGGGCAGCGCGAAGAGGGTGGAGGCGGCCATGGTGGCGCCCCAGTCGGTGCCGAAGACATTCGAGAACGAGGAGAGCCAGACCGGCAGGGTGCGGTCGTCCTGGTTCTTGATGATCAGCATGTTGGCGAAGGCGAACTCGTTCCAGGCGGTGATGAAACCGAAGAGTGACGTGGCGAGCAGTCCGGGCGCGAGCAGCGGGAAGGTGACGCGGCGGAACGCGGCGGCGCGGGTGCAGCCGTCGACCTGGGCGGCTTCCTCCAGCTCGACGGGGATCGCGGTGAGAAAGCTGCGCAGGGTCACAATGGTGAACGGCAGTGTGATCATGAAGTAGACGAGGGTCAGCGTGGCCAGCCGGTCGAGCATGTCGGTGTCACGGGCGATGACGTACATCGGGATCAGCAGCGCCTCCCAGGGAGCGACCTGGGCGACGAAGACCATCAGGACGAATCCACGGCGTCCCCTCCAGCGCAGCCGGGCCACGGCGAACGCCGCGCCGAGCGCCACCACCAGGGCGAGCAGCACACAACTGCCCGTGACGATCAGGCTGTTGCGCCAGAAGGACCAGAAGCCGTCGGCGTGCACGGCGGTGGAGAAGTGCTCCAGCGTCACCGAGGTGGGAAGGAAGACGGGGGTCTCCGCCTGGATGTCCTTCGCCGGTTTGAACGCGGTAAGGATCATCCAGTAGACGGGAAAGACACAGAGCACGAATACGGTCAACGCCGCGGCGGTCAGCGGAAGCCGGCGCAGTCTCACAGCTCGGCCTCCTGCCGGAACATCTGACGGAAGTAGAGGATCAGGGCGGCGATCAGGATCAGAACGGTCAGGGTCGCCGCGGCCGCGCCGAGGTCGTAGCGGTGCAGGGACTGGGCGACCTGATAGGCGTAGACGGGCAGTGTGGTGGTCGCACCGCCCGGTCCGCCCTTGGTGACCGCCCAGATCTGGGCGAAGCAGCGGAAGACCCAGATGACTTCGAGGCAGAGGACCAGCCCGAAGACCGGCCTGAGGACGGGCAGGGTGATGGAGCGGAAGATCCGCCAGCCGCCGGCGCCGTCGATCCGTGCCGATTCGAAGAGTTCGGCGGGGACGGTGGTCAGCGCCGCGTGCAGGGTGATCGCGACGAAGGGCACGGACTGCCAGACGACGAGCAGAACCAGGATGGTGAAGGCCGCGCCTCCGTGCGCCAGCCACGAGTAGCCCTCGAAGGACTCGAATCCCAGGCGCACCAGGACCCAGTTGACCACTCCCAGGCGGGAGGAGAAGAGCCACTGGAAGACGGTGGTGGTGGCGATGACCGGGCTGGCCCAGGCCAGCACAAGACCGCTCATCACGAGCATCCGCATCCGCCTGCCGAGCCGCTGCATCATCAGCGCGACCAGCGTGCCGAGCACCATGATCAGTACGACGTTGAGCAGCGTCCACCACACGGTGCGCCGGGTGACCTCCCAGAACTCCGGGTCGCCGAGGATGGCCCGGTAGTTCTCCAGACCTGCGAAGCCGGCGCCGCCGCGGATCAGTTCGCCCATTCCGTAGTGCTGGAAGGAGATGAGCAGATTACGGAGCAGCGGATGGGCGAGCAGAAAGACGGCGCCGACGACGGTGGGCGCGATGAGCAGATAGGGCCAGAAGGCGCGTGGGGCCGCCTGCTGCCTCATGAGCCGAGGGTCTTGGTGATGCTGCCGGAGGCTTCCTTCGCCGCCTGCTTCGGGTCGCTGCCGGTCAGCACGGCGGTCATGTACTGCTTGATCGGGTTGGTGGCCTCGACGGCGGCCCACTGCGGGGAGTTGGGCGTGGCGCGGCCCTGTGCGGCCGCGGCGGCCATGGCGGCGGTGCCTTCGTTGTCCTCGATGACCTTGGCGAGCGAGGTGCGGTTGGGGACATAGCTCATGGTCCTGGCGAGGTCCGTCTGGCACTTCTCCCCGGCCAGCGCCTTGACCACCTCGTATGCGGCGTCCTGGTGCGCGGACGCGGCGGGGACGATCAGGTCGGAACCGCCGGTGAAGGTGACGCCCGGCTTGCCCGCGGTCTTTCCCGGGACCGGGAAGAAGCCGAGCTTTCCGGCGAGCGCGGGGTTCGCCTGCTCGACGATCTTCGCGCCGCCGGGTACGGAGATGATCTGGGCGACATCCCCCTTGGCGAAGACGTCCGCCTGCGGTGGCTTGGCCTCGTCGGAGTCCTTGGGACCCTTGCCGAGGGCCTGGAGCCGCTCGTAGAAGGCCATGCCGTTCAGCGCCTCGGGGCTGCCGAGCGCGCCCTTCCAGGTGCCACCGCTCTGTTCGGCGAGCTCGCCGCCGTCCTCCCAGATGAATCCGGCGAGGGTGTACCAGTTCTGGCCCGGCAGATAAATGCCCTGCGTAGTGCCCTTGTTGAGCTTCTCCGTGATCCGGATCCACTCGTCACGTGTGGTGGGCGGGGCGGTGATGCCGGCCTTGGCGAACAGGTCCTTGTTGTAGACGACGACGCGGTTGGCGGCGTACCAGGGGATGCCGTACTGCTTCCCGTCGACCTTGCCGGGCCCGGCGAGGCCGGGCAGCCAGTCGGCCCCCTTCAGCTCAGCGGCCTTGCCGCTGAGGTCGGTGACTCCGCCGCTCGCCGCGTACTGCGCGACCTGGGTGTTGCCGACCTCGATGACGTCCGGGGCGTCCTTGCTGGCCAGGGCCGCGGTGACCTTCTCTCCGATGCCGTCCCATTCCTGGATCTGGATGTCGAGTGCGGTGTCCTTGTGCTGCTGCTCGAAGTCCTTCTTGAACCGCTGGAGATACGTGTCGGAGACGCTGTCCTTCATGATCCAGACGGTGAGCCTGTCGCCGCCGGCCGCGGAGTCGGAGCCGGACGAGGAGGTGCTGCAGGCGGTGAGCGCGGTGGTGGCGGCAAGGGCCGCTGCAGCGGCGATGAAGCTGATCTTCACTGGAGTCACCTCGGAAGAAAGTTGACCAATTGGTCAACTGGCCAATGGCGTGGCTCGAAGGTGGCATGGACCAATGTTGTCGTCAAGAGCCTTGAAAACATGGGTTGTTCAAGCAGTCGTACCGGAGGGGCCACTGGTCAAGATGTCATTTACCATCTGACCAGTTGTCGACGGCGTGGAGCAGAGAGGGCGGGTCGATGGAGAGCAGCTCTTCGGGTGCCGTACTGAAACGGGAGCGGGTCAGGGAGTTCCTGCTCGCCCTGGTCGAGGACCGCCGTCCCGGCGACGCGATCCCCTCCGAGCGCACCCTCAGCGCCGAACTCGGCGTCTCACGCCCCACCTTGCGCGCCGCCGTCGACGAACTCGTCGCCACCGGACAGCTCGTACGCGAACACGGCCGCGGCATGTTCGTCGCCCCCGCCAAAATCACCCAGGAACTCGTCTCCGACGACACCGCCTTCGCCGTGCCCCGCGCGGCCGGCGCCTGGTCGAGCACCGTCCTGGAACTCGCCACCATCCGGGCCGGGGCCCGTATCGGCCGCAAGCTGCGCGTCTCCCCCGCCGCCGAGCTGGTCTACATCGCCCGGCTCCGACTGGTCGACGGCGCGCCGATGGCCATCGAGCATCTGCACATCCCTGCCGAACTGGTCCCCTCGCTCACCCCCGAGGAGCTGGAGGCCGGTGATCTCTACGACCATCTGCGCGAGCACCACCGGGTGTACGTGGACGAGGCGGTGCAGTCCATCGAACCGACCGTCGTCAACGAGGCCGAGGCCGCCGTCCTCGACGTACCGGTCCTGTCCCCCGCGCTGCTGGTGGAGCGGCTGACCACCGACACCGCGGGCCACCCCGTCGAGTACGTCCACTCCGTCTACCGCGGCGACCGCTACCGCATCGTCTCCCGCCTCGCGCTGGGCACGGCCGTCCCGCATCCGCGCCCGGAGGGCCACCATCCCGGCATCCCGCCGGGCGACTTCGCGCACGGCGACATCATCAACTCCTCGACGACGGGAGATGCGTACTGAAACCGTCGGTGAGGGTGGGCTCCGGGGCCCGGGACGGACTCGGCCAAGGCAAGGACGCGCCGCGAGAACGCCGCGTCAGGCGGACCACTCGCCGCGCTCCGCCTCGCCGTCCGGCCGCTCGCGCGGCACGAGAGTCGGATTCACGTTGTCGAGCACGGTGTCGCGGCTGACCACGACCCTGGCCACGTCGTCCCGGCTCGGCACCTCGTACATCACATGGAGCAGGACCTCTTCGAGGATCGCGCGGGCGGCCCGGGCGCCGGTGCGGCGGAGCAGTGCCTGTTCGGCGATCGCCTCGACGGCTTCCTCGGTGAACTCCAGCTCCACGCCGTCGATTTCGAGGAGCCGCTGGTACTGCCTGATCAGCGCGTTGCGCGGCTCGGTGAGGATCCGCGTCAACGCCGCACGGTCCAGCGGCCGTACCGTCGACACCACCGGCAGCCGGCCGACGAACTCCGGGATCAGCCCGAACTTCAACAGGTCCTCGGGCATGACCCCGGCGAAGAGATCCCGGTTTTCGCGCTCCTCCTTTGCGGGGATCGCCGCGCCGAAGCCGATGCCTCTCGCGCCCGCCCGAGACTCGATGATCTTCTCCAGGCCCGCGAAGGCACCACCCACGATGAACAGAACGTTCGTCGTGTCGATCTGGATGAACTCCTGCTGGGGGTGCTTGCGTCCGCCCTGCGGCGGCACGGACGCGATCGTGCCCTCCAGGATCTTCAGCAGCGCCTGCTGGACCCCCTCGCCCGACACGTCCCGGGTGATCGAAGGGTTCTCGCTCTTGCGGGCCACCTTGTCGATCTCGTCGATGTACACGATCCCGGTCCCCGCTCGCGCGACGTCGTAGTCGGCGGCCTGGACCAGCTTCAGCAGGATGCTCTCGATGTCCTCCCCGACGTAACCCGCTTCCGTGAGCGCGGTGGCGTCGGCGATCGCGAACGGAACGTCGAGCATCCCGGGCCGTGTCGTCGCCCGCGCGGAGGGCCGCGGTGCCTGCCATACGGCGGCGTCGGCAGACGTGGCACACGCGGCCGGAGCGCCCCGGAGCCGCGCGTAGCGGGCGTACGGCGAGCGGGTCAGGCGCGCTTGGCGGAGTCGAGGTGGGCGAACACCACGACATTCTCGGTGTAGTCCTTGGCTTCTCTGTCGTACGACCCCCCGCAGGTGATCAGGCGCAGCTGCGGGTCCGGAGTGTCGCTGTAGACCCGCTCATCGGGGAAGCGCGCCTTGCTGAAGCTTTCGACGGAGTCGACCTTGAACGTGGCGACCGTGCCGTCGTCGCGGGTGATGTCAACCTTGCTCCCGGGCTTGAGCGCATCGAGCTGCAGGAACACAGCAGGGCCGGTCTTGGTGTCGACGTGGCCCGCGACGATGGCCGCCCCGGGCTCGCCGGGCGACGGGCCGCCCTTGAACCAGCCGACCAGATTGTTGTCGTCCGGGGGCGGTGCGTCGAGCTGCCCGGACTTGCCGATGGACAGGGTCGTGAAGGGGGCGTCGACGGCGATCTCCAGGATCGAGAGCCGCTTCGGTGCGGAACGGGGCATCGCCTTCTCATCACCATGTGCGGAAGGCCTGGATGCCGGGGCGGAAGCGAAGGCTCCTGGACGAGCCCGCGGGACCCCGTCCGCCGGGGTGCCGGAGGAATTGAGAATGAGGACGACGCCCAGCGCGATCGAGGCAAGGGACCACAGCATGGAGCGGCCGACGGAACGGGGTGGGGAGGCGGGCGGGTTCGAGTCGAGCAGCTTGGCGGCCATGGGGGCGTGCCTTTCGTGGACGCGGCGTCAGCGGGTCGCGGGCGGACGGCCGCTAGGAGCTGAGAAAGCGGTGGAAGCAGGCACCGCGGCCACCGTCCGGGAAGGACGGCGGCCGCGGCAGGACCTCGACTAAAGGTGGTCCGGGCTATCAAGCCATCGCGCCACTCGACGCGTTGCGGCGGCGCAGCGTGTAGGCACCGAAGCCGGCACCGCCGAGCAGCAGCAGCGAGCCGGCGGCCAGGCTGCCACCGGACAGAGCCAGTCCGCCGCCACCGGTGTGGACACCGCCGCTCGGCTTGTCCTTCTCCCACTTACCGGAGCTGTCGTTGCTCTTCTCGGAGTCGTCCTGGCCCCAGCCGCTGGAGGAGGAAGTGTCGGAAGAGGACGAGGAGCCGCTGTCCTTCTGCCAGTCACCTTCCATGATCGTGGCCAGGGCGCCACCGCCGGTGTGGACACCGCCCGACGGCTTCTCGTGCTTCCAGGACTCGTCCTTCTTCGACTCGTCCTTCTTCGACTCGTCCTTGCTGGACTTCTCGTGGTCACTGCTGGAGGAAGAGTCACTGTCCTGCCCCCAGTCGTCGGTCATGATCATGGCCAGGGCGCCACCACCGGTGTGGACACCGCCCGACGGCTTCTCGTGGCTCCAGGACTCGTCCTTCTTCGACTCGTCCTTCTTCGACTCGTCCTTCTTCGACTCGTCCTTCTTCGACTCGTCCTTCTTCGACTCGTCCTTGCTGGACTTCTCGTGGTCACTGCTGGAGGAAGAGTCGCTGTCCTGCCCCCAGTCGTCGGTCATGATCATGGCCAGGGCGCCACCACCGGTGTGGACACCGCCCGACGGCTTCTCGTGGCTCCAGGACTCGTCCTTCTTCGACTCGTCCTTCTTCGACTCGTCCTTCTTCCCCGACTCGTCCTTCTTCCCCGACTCGTCCTTGCTGTAGTCGTCCTTGCTGGTCTGGTCGCTGCCGGAGGAGGAGCTGTCTTGCCCATGGTCCTCGTCCATCGTGATGGCAGTCGCGACGGGAGCGGTGATGGCGAGGACCGCGGCAACGCCGGCCGAGGCGAACAATGTGCGGGCAGAGCGCATGTGAACACATTCCCTTCGCCGCGCTGCGAGGGCTGACACTTCGTCGGCTCATCGGATCGCAGTGCGACGTGATCCACCGTCAGCCTGATCCAGGCTCCGCACCACTGGGGAGCTCCGCATTCGAGCTACGCCATGGGCTCTTCGAGTGGTGCAGGGCGGATTATCACTCGTTGGACTGCACGCCACGCCGAGGCGATGTTTCAGCCGCCGCCATCTCGTTCCGCCGCTGCCGGTTTCTCACGCAGCAAGTCCTGACCTGCGAAAAGGGCGCCCGGCCAGGCAGATACCCGTATCCTCGGGCCATTCACCGAACGGGGGAGGCATCTGATGCACGACGACCGCTCCCCCAGGGCGGTGCTCAAGCGGGAACGGGTGCGTGCCCATCTGCTCGCCCTGGTCGAGGACCGCCGTCCCGGCGACGCGATCCCCTCCGAGCGCACCCTCAGCGCCGAACTCGGCGTCTCACGCCCCACCTTGCGCGCCGCCGTCGACGAACTCGTCGCCACCGGACAGCTCGTACGCGAACACGGCCGCGGCATGTTCGTCGCCCCCGCCAAAATCACCCAGGAACTCGTCTCCGAGAGCCGCCCGGCCGCCGCTCCGCCGGCGCCCGGTACCTGGACGAGCCGGGTTCTCGCATTCCGCACCATCACCGCCGGCGCGCGCATCGGGCGCCGGCTGAAGGTCTCCCCCGCCGCCGAGCTCGTGTACGTGGCCCGGCTGCGGCTGGTCGACGGCGCTCCCATCGCGCTGGAGTATCTGCACATCCCCGCCGACCTGGTGCCCGGGCTCACCCCCGAGCAGATGGAGGCGGGCTTCTACGCGCATCTGCGCGAGGAACGGGGAGTCGTGACCGCCCAGGCGGTGCAGTCGATCGAACCGACCGTCCTCAGCGAGGACGAGGCCGAGCTGCTCGGCGTACCCGTCCTCTCCCCCGCCCTTCTCTTCGACCGTGTCACTTCCGACAGAGCCGGGCGGCCGGTGGAGTACGTCCGCTCGCTCTACCGCGGCGACCGCTACCGCATCGTCTCCCGACTGGCGCTCGGCCCCGCCCAGGACGACCGTCCCGGCCCCGACGCCTCGCGCGCCGCCTCGTGGTGGGGCACGGTGGAGTGAACGCATCGAGAGGAGTGCGACACACATGTCGAATCACACCTACCGGGTCACCGAGATCGTCGGCACCTCGCCCGACGGCATCGACCAGGCCATCCGCAACGGCATCAACCGGGCGACCCAGACCCTCCGGGGCCTCGACTGGTTCGAGATGACCGAGGTCCGCGGCCAGATCGTCGACGGGCAGATCCAGCACTGGCAGGTCGGGCTCAAGGTCGGATTCCGGCTCGAGGAAGGCAGCTGACGGGCCCGCCGCAACGGGCGCCCTCAGGTGCCTGAGAGCCCGCCCGTACGGACCCTCAGGTGCGGCCCTCCCGCTCCTGCGCGTCCTTCATCGCCTCGGTCGTCCCGGCCGCCCATCGGGCCCGTACGACCGGAAAGCCGGCCCGTTCCGCCTCGTCGCACACCAACTCGTCGTCGTCCACCAGCATCCGGATCTCGCGGTCGCGCCCCAGCCTCCGCAGGATCTCCAGCTTGGTCGTGCGGGCGGGCCGGCGATCGTCGTTGCGCCGCATGAACACCCTGCCCTCGGGCAGCCCCTGCTCGGCCAGCCAGGCCAGGGTGTCCCTGCGGCAGCGCTCCGGCCTGCCCGTGAGGTACTGGACCTCGCACTCCTTGGCCGCCTGCAGACAGAGCTCGACGCCCTTCGCCAGCGGCGGGTCCTGGGGCGCCGCCGCGAAGAAGGCGTCCCAGTCGCGCGGCTTGCGCTCCAGGAAGTGCTGCCGGTGTCCGGAGTCGGCGAGCGTTCCGTCCAGGTCGAATACGGCCAGTGGCCTGCTGTTTCGCGTCACGCCCGACAGCCTAGGGAATCCTCGCGCGGCGCAGATGTTGAACTCTGAGTGAGCGCATTGATCGAATCGACCCGGATCTCCGTACTGGACCGTTCCCGCACCCGCGAGGGGCACGACGAGCCCGGGGCGCTGCGCGACACGGTGCGTCTCGCCCAGGAGCTGGAGTCGCTGGGGTACCACCGCTTCTGGGTCTCCGAGCACCACAGCGTGCCCGGAGTGGCAGGTTCCGCGCCGACCGTGCTCGCGGCCGCGGTCGCCGCCGCGACCTCCACGATCCGCGTCGGCACGGGCGGCGTGATGCTGCCCAACCATCAACCGCTCGTCGTGGCCGAGCAGTTCGGGGTCCTCGAATCGCTCTTCCCCGGCCGTATCGACATGGGGCTCGGCCGCTCGGTGGGCTTCACGGACGGCATCCGCAAGGCACTCGGCAGGGACAAGAAGGACGCCGAGGACTTCGGCGGGCAGCTGGAGGAGCTGCTGGGCTGGTTCGACGGCCTGCAGACGGCTCATCCGCAGGTGCACGCCCGCCCCGCGGAAGGCCTGCGGGTCCCGCCGTATCTCCTGGCCACCGGCGAAGGGGCGCAGATCGCGGCCGCGGCCGGTCTTCCGCTGGTCATCGGTGACATAAGAGGCCGCGACCGGATGCTCGCGGCCATCGACCGCTACCGCGCGGACTTCCGGCCGTCCTCCTGGTCCGATGAGCCGTACGTGGTCATCGCGGGCACCGTCGTGGCCGCCGCCACGGAGCAGGAGGCGCGCCGGCTGCTGGTGCCGGAGGCGTGGTCGATGGCGTACTCCCGGACGCACGGTGTGTTCCCGCCGCTCGCCCCGCCGGAGCGGGTCGAGGCGCTGGCGATGACGGCCAGGGAGCGCGAGGTCTACGAGTCCGGTCTGCGGGGCCATGTCGCGGGCACGGAGGAGCAGGTCACGGACGCGCTGGAGGCGGTCATCAAGGACAGCGCCGCCGACGAGGTGCTGGTCACGACCAGTACGTACGACCGTGGGGCCCTGCTCGACTCCTTCCGCCGGCTTGCCCGGATCGCGGGGCTGACCAGCGCGAACGCCTAGAATCGTCCGCTATGCACAGCCCCCACGACCCGTATGTCCGTGTCCGAGGCGCCCGTGAGCACAATCTGCGCGGCGTCGACGTGGACATTCCGCGCGATGCCCTGGTCGTCTTCACCGGCGTCTCGGGGTCCGGGAAGTCCTCGCTCGCCTTCGGCACGATCTACGCCGAGGCTCAGCGGCGCTACTTCGAGTCCGTCGCCCCTTACGCACGGCGGCTGATCCACCAGGTGGGCGCCCCGAAGGTCGGCGAGATCACCGGGCTGCCGCCCGCCGTCTCGCTGGAGCAGCGCCGTTCGTCGCCCACCTCGCGCTCCTCGGTCGGCACGGTCACCACGCTCTCGAATTCGCTGCGCATGCTCTTCTCACGTGCGGGCGACTATCCCGAGGGCGCCGAGAGGCTCGACTCGGACGCCTTCTCGCCGAACACCGCCGCAGGAGCCTGCCCCGAGTGCCATGGCCTGGGCCGGATCCACCGCACCGGCGAGGAGCTGCTGGTCCCCGATCCGTCGCTGTCGATCCGGGAGGGCGCGATCGCGGCCTGGCCGGGCGCCTGGCAGGGCAAGAACCTCCGCGATGTGCTGGACACGCTGGGGTACGACGTCGACCGGCCGTGGCGCGAGCTGGATCAGAAGGACCGGGACTGGATCCTGTTCACCGACGAGCAGCCCGTGGTCACGGTGCATCCGGTGCGGGAAGCGGGGCGCATTCAACGGCCTTACCAGGGCACGTACATGAGCGCACAGCGCTATGTGCTGCACACCTTCGCGGACTCCAAGAGCGCGACGCTGCGCACCAAGGCCGAGCGGTTCCTGGCGAGCGCACCGTGCCCGGTGTGCGGCGGCAGCAGGCTGCGCCCGGAGGCGCTGGCGGTGACCTTCACGGGCCGTACGATCGCCGAGCTGGCGGCGCTGCCGCTGACCGAGCTGGCCGGTGTGCTGGCGGCCGGAGGCGAGGGCAGTGAGACGGCACGCGTCCTGACGGCGGATCTGCTCGGCCGGATCGGCACGGTCACCGAGCTGGGACTCGGCTATCTCAGTCTCGACCGCACCGCGCCCACCCTGTCCAGCGGGGAGCTGCAGCGGCTGCGTCTTGCCACCCAGCTGCGCTCCGGTCTCTTCGGCGTGGTGTACGTACTCGACGAGCCGTCGGCCGGGCTGCATCCGGCGGACACGGAGGCGCTGCTGGTGGTGCTGGACCGGCTGAAGGCGGCGGGCAATTCGGTCTTCGTGGTGGAGCACCATCTCGATGTCGTACGCAACGCGGACTGGCTGGTCGACGTCGGTCCGCACGCGGGCGAGCACGGCGGTCTGGTGCTGCACAGCGGGCCGGTCGCCGATCTGACCCGCATCGAGGAATCGGCGACGCGGCGTTTCCTCTTCGGCCATGAGCCCGCACCCGCCCGCGCGGTGCGAGAACCGTCCGGCTGGCTGAATCTCGGTCCGGTGACGCGTCACAATCTGCGGGGCCTCGAAGCCGAGATGCCGCTCGGAGTACTGACGGCGGTCACCGGTGTGTCGGGATCGGGCAAGTCCACTCTTGTCGGCGAGTTCATCCCCGAACTTCCGGGCGTGGGGCGTCTGGTGACCGTCGATCAGAAGCCCATCGGCCGCACTCCGCGCTCCAATCTCGCCACGTACACGGGTCTCTTCGATGTCGTGCGCAAGCTGTTCACCGCCACCGACGAGGCGAAGGGGCGCGGCTACAAGGCGGGCCGGTTCTCCTTCAATGTGGCGGGCGGGCGCTGCGAGACCTGCCAGGGCGAGGGGTTCGTCTCGGTGGAGCTGCTCTTTCTGCCCAGTACGTACGCGCCCTGCCCGGACTGTGCGGGCGCTCGCTACAACCCGGCGACGCTGGAGGTCCGTTACGAGGGCCTGAACATCGCCGAGGTCCTGGATCTGACGGTGGAGGCGGCTGCGGGGTTCTTCACCGGTGTCCCCGCCGCGGCACGCAGCCTGAGCGCGCTGCTGGATGTGGGGCTCGGCTATCTGCGGCTCGGACAGCCCGCGACCGAGCTGTCGGGCGGTGAGGCACAGCGGATCAAGCTCGCCTCCGAGTTGCAGCGCGTACGCCGCGATCACACGCTGTACGTCCTGGACGAGCCGACGACCGGGCTGCATCCCGCCGATGTCGAGGTGCTGATGCGGCAGTTGCACGGTCTTGTCGAGGCGGGCCATTCGGTCGTTGTCGTCGAGCACGACATGGATGTGGTCGCCGGCGCGGACTGGGTCGTCGATCTGGGGCCGGGCGGCGGCGACGAGGGCGGGCGCATCGTCGCCGCGGGAACCCCGGCCGAAGTGGCGCGGGCGGAAGGGAGCCGCACCGCGCCGTATCTCATGAGGTCCCTCGCGTAGACCCTAGGCTGCCGTGTCGAAGGTGTAGTGGCGGGTGTGGTCCAGCATGTCGGCGGGGGTCACGTCGTTCCAGGGGCGCATGGTCTCGCGCAGATCGACGACATTGCGGGTGCCGGCGGCCGGGAGATACGCCGAGCCGGGGTGCCGTGCCTGCCACTCGGCCCACAGCTTGTCGATGAAGGCGTGGTGCAGCCAGAAAACCGGGTCGTTCGGGGAGACCCCGGTGGCCATCTGGCCGCCGACCCAGACATGGATCCGGTTGTGCAGATTGACGCCGCGCCAGCCCTCCAGATGGTTGCGGAAACCGTCCGAAGCGCTGTTCCACGGCGGGGCGTCGTAGGTGGCCATGGCGAGTACGGAGTCGACCTCGGCCCGGGTCGGCAGCTGACGTCCGCCTGCGCCGAGGTCCCGGCGCAGATAGCCGCGGCCGTCCACGCGTATGCTCACCGGCCACGTGCCGGAGGCGAAGGCGAACGGGCCGTCCATCACTTGGCCGTCCCTGCTGCGTCCTGTGCCGCCGAGGAAGTCCGCCGCCCAGAGCGAGGAGGCGGCGGTTCGGTCGGCGGTCCAGTCCCAGTACGGGAGTGCCACGGAGGGGTCCACGGCCTGGAGCTGCTGCTCGAACTGTATGAGGAACCTGCGGTGCCAGGGCAGGAAGGAGGGCGAGCGGTGGCCGACCCGTTCCCCGTTGTCGGTGTCGCTCATGATGAAGGCGTTGTGGGTGGTGACGAAGGTGTCGTACTGCCCATTGCGCTTGAGTTCGAGCAGCGCGTCGACGAAGCGGCGCTTCTCGGTGGCGGTGAGCTGCGCCTGGTTCTTGCGTACGGTCATGACGGTGCGTACTCCTGAATCAGGCGGTGACGAGCGGAACGAGGGCGGCGCCCTGGAGTTCGACGACGGCGGCGCGGGCCACCGCGCGGGGCGTGGCGAACGTCTCGTAGTGGTTGACGACGCTGATCCAGGTGCCGTCGGCGTTGCGCATCACATGCAGTTCCTTGCCGTCGATGCGCACGGCGAAGTCGCCCCCGTGTCCGGCCCCGTGGTGTCCGGCCGCGTCGTGCCCGGCCGCGTCGTGCCCGGCCCCGTGTCCGGCACCGTGGTGTCCGGTCGCGTGGGAGGGCGCGCCCTGTATGCGGCGGCCCTGGAAGACCTCGTCGAACGACGCGGGATCGGCCTCGGGGCCGGTCGCGGTCCGCTCGGTACGCACGGCAGCGGCAGCGGCAGCGGCGGCGGCGGTGCCGGCCACTGCGACGGCGGCGGCCGCTCCTGCGGCGGCGCCCAGGGCGCGTCGGCGGGTGAGTTCAGGCATGGCAGTACCCCCAGAGATTTCGGTGGTTCGGTCGGTCACGGGCGTGGTCGGCGCCCGTGACCTGGCCATGCCTACCGGCTCACCCGAACTCCGGGGAAATTGGGGGCAATTGGTTGGCTGCTATGCGGACATGTCGCTATACGCAGTGCAGCGTTGAACAAGGTTGATCTTGCTGTCCGCATGCCCCGCTGCCGCCGTGGACGTAAATCCTGCGGCGAATGTGACAGTTACGTGAAGAGTTTGTTGCTCACGTCGGGAAAGCGTGCGCGGCCTCACACAGGAAAGCTGTCCGGAATCTCATGGCCCGCCTGGCCCGCCGTACTTCAGCGGCGGACCTTTCTGCTCGCCCGCAGCCACTCCTTGTTCATCGCCGCGATGGACGGCAACGGGATCCCCTTCGGGCAGGCCGTGGCGCACTCGCCGGTCAGCGTGCAGCCACCGAAGCCCTCGTCGTCCATCGTCGCGACCATGTCGAGCACGCGGGTCTCGCGCTCGGGCGCGCCCTGCGGCAGCACATTGAGATGGTTGATCTTCGCCGAAGTGAAGAGCATCGCCGAGCCGTTGGGGCAGGCCGCGACGCACGCGCCGCAGCCGATGCACTCGGCTTGCTCGAACGCGAAGTCGGCGTCCGGCTTCGGGACGGGCGTCGCGTGGGCCTCGGGCGCGGCGCCCGTGGGTGCGGTGATGTAGCCGCCGGCCTGGATGATCCGGTCGAAGGCGCTACGGTCCACCACCAGGTCCTTGACCACCGGGAAGGCGGAGGCACGCCACGGCTCGACGTCGATGGTGTCGCCGTCGTCGAAGGACCGCATATGGAGCTGGCAGGTGGTGGTGCGCTCGGGGCCGTGTGCGTCGCCGTTGATGACCAGGCTGCACGCTCCGCAGATGCCCTCGCGGCAGTCGTGGTCGAAGGCGACGGGGTCCTCTCCGCGCAGGATGAGTTCCTCGTTGAGGGTGTCGAGCATCTCCAGGAAGGACATGTCCTTCGAGATCCCGTCGACCTCGTACGTGGCCATGATGCCGGGCGCTTCGGCGTTCTTCTGGCGCCAGACGCGAAGGTTGAGCTTCATGCGTAGCTCCGCTGAGTGGGGTGTACGTACTCGAAGGCCAGGTCTTCCTTGTGCAGGACGGGCGCCTCGCCGGTCGCGCTGAACTCCCAGGCCGCGGCGTACGAGAACTCCTCGTCGCGCCGGGCGGCCTCACCGTCGGGTGTCTGGGACTCCTCACGGAAGTGGCCGCCGCAGGACTCCGACCGGTTCAGTGCGTCGAGGCACATCAGCTCGGCGAGCTCCAGATAGTCGACGATGCGGTTGGCCTTCTCCAGAGACTGGTTGAACTCCTCGCCGGTGCCGGGCACCTTGATGCGACGCCAGAACTCCTCGCGGATCTGCGGGATACGGTCGAGCGCCTTGCGCAGGCCCTCGTCCGTACGCGCCATTCCGCAGAACTCCCACATGAGTTCGCCCAGTTCGCGGTGGAAGGAGTCGGGGGTGCGGTCGCCGTCGACCGCGAGCAGCAGGTTCATTCGGTCCTCGGTCTCGGCGAGTACCTCCGCCACCGCCGGGTGCGAGGCGTCCACGCGCTCGGTGTGCGGTGTGCGGGCGAGGTAGTCGTTGATCGTGGCCGGCAGGACGAAGTACCCGTCCGCCAGGCCCTGCATCAGTGCGGACGCGCCCAGCCGGTTCGCCCCGTGGTCCGAGAAGTTGGCCTCGCCGATGGCGAAGAGCCCAGGGACGGTGGTCTGCAGGTCGTAGTCGACCCAGAGCCCGCCCATCGTGTAGTGCACGGCGGGATAGATCCGCATCGGCACCTCGTACGGATTCTCGGCGGTGATCCGCTCGTACATGTCGAAGAGGTTGCCGTACTTCTCCTCGACCGCCCTGCGGCCCATACGCCGGATCGCGTCGGCGAAGTCCAGATAGACGCCCTGCCCTCCCGGGCCCACGCCGCGGCCCTCGTCGCAGACGTTCTTCGCGGCCCGCGATGCGATGTCGCGGGGGACGAGGTTGCCGAAGGACGGGTAGATCCGCTCCAGGTAGTAGTCGCGTTCGCCCTCGGGGATCTCGTTCGGCGGGCGCTCGTCGCCGTGCGCCTTGGGCACCCAGATGCGGCCGTCGTTGCGCAGCGACTCGCTCATGAGGGTCAGCTTGGACTGGTGGTCACCGGTGCGCGGGATGCAGGTGGGGTGGATCTGGGTGAAGCAGGGGTTGGCGAAGTACGCGCCGCGCCGGTGGGCGCGCCAGATGGCGGTGGCGTTGGAGTTCATGGCGTTCGTCGACAGATAGAAGACGTTGCCGTAGCCGCCGGTGGCCAGCACCACCGCGTCCGCGAAGTGGCTTGTGATCTCGCCGGTGACCAGATCGCGGGCGACGATGCCGCGGGCCCGCCCTTCGACGACGATCAGATCGAGCATTTCGGTGCGGGCGTGCAGGGTCACGGTGCCCGTGGCGATCTGCCGCGACAGGGCCTGGTAGGCGCCGAGCAGGAGCTGCTGTCCCGTCTGGCCGCGGGCGTAGAAGGTGCGGGAGACCTGTACGCCGCCGAAGGAGCGTGTGTCCAGCAGTCCGCCGTACTCCCGGGCGAAGGGGACGCCCTGGGCCACGCACTGGTCGATGATCTCCACCGAGATCTGGGCGAGCCGGTGCACATTGGACTCGCGTGCGCGGAAGTCGCCGCCCTTGACGGTGTCGTAGAAGAGGCGGTGGATCGAGTCGCCGTCGTTGCGGTAGTTCTTCGCCGCGTTGATTCCGCCCTGGGCGGCGATGGAGTGGGCCCGGCGCGGCGAGTCCTGGTAGCAGAACTGCTCGACGTGGTAGCCCTGTTCGGCGAGTGTCGCGCCGGCGGCGCCGCCCGCCAGGCCGGTTCCCACGACGATGACGGTGTGCTTGCGGCGGTTGGCCGGGTTGACCAGCTTGGCCTCGAAGCGCCGGCGGTCCCAGCGCTCGGCGATGGGCGCTTCGGGGGCCTTGGTGTCGGCGAGGGGAGCACCGATCGTGAAGTTCAGATGGCTCATGTCAGCTCACCACTCCGGTCATGACGGCGACGGGTACGGAGATGAACCCCGCGGTCAGCACCAGCGCGAGGACGTTGGCGACGGTCTTGAGCACGCGGTCGCGGGTGGCATTGCCGACGCCGAGGGTCTGGGCGGCGCTCCAGAAGCCGTGGCGGACGTGCAGTCCGACGGCGAGCATCGCGACGATGTAGATGACATTCCCGTACCAGGTGGAGAAGGTCGCGACGACGTTCTCGTACGGGTGGCCGGGCTGGGCGTTCTCGTTGACGGTGAGCGTCGTCAGGTCGAGCAGATGCCAGACGATGAACAGCGCCACAATGATCCCGCCCCAGCGCATGGTGCGGGTGGCATAGCTCGCCCGGCGCCGCTTGTGCGCGTACTGCACGGGCCGGGCCTTCAGATCCCGCCTGCTGAGCTGGTAGGCGGAGACCACGTGCCCCACGACGGCGGCGAGCAGCACGACGCGGACGATCCACAGACCCCACGAGTAGTGCAGTACGGGCTCGCCCATGGTGCGCAGCCAGTGGCCGTAGGCGTTGAACTCCCCCGCTCCGAAGAAGACCTTGAGGTTGCCCATCACATGCGCGACCAGATAGCCGAGCATGATCAGGCCGCTCACGGCCATGACCGTTTTCTTGCCGACCGTCGATCCCCAGAAGGTGCGCGTGGGCGACGGTTTTCGATCCGTCCGCGTTGCCAGAGCCATGTGAGGAACGCTAGGCCCGCGATGCACCAGAGGTCCAAGACATGATCCGGCTCATCTCCATAGCCATGACCTATCGTGGATGCCATGCAGTTCCAGCAGCTTCTCTACTTCGTGGCGGTCGCCGAGACCCGGCACTTCACCCATGCCGCCGAGCGCGTCCACGTCTCCCAGCCGTCGCTTTCCCAGCAGATCAAGGCGCTGGAGAACGAGCTCGGCGCCGAGCTGTTCAGCCGGGCCCGCGGCAATATCGCCCTCACCGACGCGGGCGAGGCGCTGCTGCCGCTCGCCCGCCGGATCCTCGCCGACACCGACACCGCCCGGCACGAGGTGCAGGAGCTGGTGCAGCTGCGCCGCGGCCGGGTCAGGCTCGGCGCGACGCCCAGCCTCTGCACCGGTCTGCTCCCCGATGTGCTGCGCGTCTTCCATGATCTGCATCCGGGAATCCAGCTGCTGATCGAGGAGAGCGGTTCGCACGATCTCGTACGGGAGCTGGCGCGCGGCTCGCTCGATCTGGCCCTCATCGTGCTGCCGCTGCCGCCCGCTTCGCCCGCGCTGACGACGGTCGAGCTGCTGCGGGAGGACCTGGTGGTGGTGTCATCGGCATCGGCTCCCGGGCCGCGGCGGCCGGTGCGGATCGCCGATCTGCGCGATCAGCCGCTGGTGATGTTCCGGCACGGCTACGACCTGCGCGAGCTGACGGTCGCCGCGTGCCGCGCAGAGGGCTTCGAGCCGAGCTTCACGGTGGAGGGCGGCGAGATGGACGCGGTGCTCGGTTTCGTACGGGCGGGACTCGGCATCGCGGTGGTACCGAGCATGGTGGCCGACCGGGCCGGACGCGACCTGCGGGTCACCCGGCTCGCCCGGCCGGGACTGCGCCGTACGATCGCGCTCGCGCACCGCAGCGACGTGGCGCCGCCGAGGGCCGCCCGCGAGCTCCAGCAGGTGCTGTTCGGCTCACGGGCGGCGGTGCTGTGACGTCGGTGGCGCGGAGCCCGGGGAACTACACCGCGTCCGCCAGCGACAGGGCGTGCAGCATGTCCGGCGGCCCGGGCCTCGCGTAGTACCAGCCCTGAGCCGTGTCGCAGCCCAGCTCCCGCAGCTGTTCCGCCTGCGCGCCCGTCTCCACCCCCTCCACCGTGACCGCGAGCGACAGGCTGTGCGCCAGCGAGACGATGCCCTCGACGATCTTCAGGTCGACGGGGTCGGCCGGATGGCGCTGCATTCCCTGGGTGAAGGAACGGTCGAGCTTGAGCACGCTCACCGGCAGCCTGCGCAGGTTCGCCAGGTTCGAGTAGCCCGTGCCGAAGTCGTCGAGCGCTATGTCCACGCCCATCTCGGCGAGTTGGCGCAGCGGCTTGAGGAGGTCCTCGTCGGCGCCGATCAGCGCGGACTCGGTCACCTCCAGGCAGAGCGCGCCCGGTGCGAGGCCGGAGCGCTCAAGGACGTCGACGGTGTCGGCGACCAGGCCCGGGTGGTGCAGCTGCGCGGGCGAGAGGTTCACGTTGATCCGCAGCGGACCGCCGTCGGAGTGGCGTTCCTGCCAGTATCTGGCCTGGCGTACGGCCTCCTGGAGCACCCAGCGGCCCAGCGGCACGATCAGCCCGGTGTGCTCGGCGAGCGGAATGAACTGGTCCGGTCCCAGGACTCCATGCTGCGGATGGCACCAGCGCACCAGCGCCTCCGCGCCGTGCACGCTTCCGTCGCCGAGGTGCACCAGCGGCTGGTACTCGATGAAGAACTCACCGCGCTCCAGAGCCGCGGGCAGCGCGGTGGTCAGACCGTGCCGGGTGATCGCGCGGGCATCCGCCTCCGGGTCGGCGAGCTCGAAGCGGTTGCCGCCCGCGGACTTGGCCCGGTACATCGTGATGTCGGCGCTGCGCAGCACCTCGGCGGTGGTGCGCTCGCCCGCGGGGCCCTCGACGATGCCGATGCTTCCGCGGACCGTGAAGTCGCGGCCGTCGACACTGATGGGCGAGGCGAGCGCCCCGAGGATACGGGCGGCCAGCTGGTCGACCTCGCGCTGGGTCTCGGGACCTGTGGTCAGAGCGACGAACTCGTCGCCGCCGATGCGGGCCACCATCTCGCCCGGCGCGGTGGCGCAGCTCTGCAGCCGGTCCGCCACCTCCACGAGCAGCCGGTCCCCCGCCGCATGGCCGAGGCTGTCGTTGATCGCCTTGAATCCGTCGAGATCGAGGTAGCAGAGCCCGAAGCGTGAGCCCTCGCCGCCGGACAGCGCCTTCTCCAGCCGTTCGAAGAAGAGCGTCCGGTTGGGCAGCCCGGTCAGGGCGTCGTGCGTGGCCTCGTAGCGCAGCCGCAGATTGAGCAGCCGGCGCTCCGTGGTGTCCTCCATGAGGGCCAGCTGGTACTGCGGTCTGCCATCGGGGTCCCGCAGCAGAGAAACCGTCAGATTGGTCCACAGGACGGTGCCGTCATTGCGGAAGAACGGCTTCTCGACGCGGTAGTGGTCGCGTTCGCCGCGTACCAACTCCCGGTACAGCTGCCAGACATGGGGCCGGTCCTCGGGATGGGACCACTCGGTCACCTTCCTGCCGCGCACATGGTGTTCGAGGCCGCCGAACATCCGCGTCAGGGTCTCGTTGACCTCAAGGATGTTGCCGTCGAGATCCGCGATCCCGATGCCGATGGCGGCTCCCTCGAACACCGCGCGGAAGCGGGCCTCGGTCGCGTGCAGCGCCTGCATGGCGTCGCTGCGGGCCAGCAGCGAGGAGCGGGCGATGGCCTCCTGCTCGGCCAGTGTGCGCTCGCGCAGCCCCTGGGCGAAGCCCGCGGCCAGCGCGTGCTGCAGCTTCGCGCAGCGGGCACGGCTCTCCTCGGCCGGCTGCTCGGGATCACCGCTGCCGCAGTAGAGCACCAGATAGGCGTCGATGACGCCGAGCGTGCGGCTGAGCGCCTCGGGGTCCGTGCAGTGGACGTCGACGAGGGCGGCGCCGATCCGCTGGGCGCTCTGCGGGTCGAAGGACCGCGCGTGCAGCGACCCGCTCAACTTCCGTGCCAGCGGCAGCAGATGCTCTTCGACCTCGGGCCGGGTCAACGACGTGGCCGTCACCGGGAACACGGCGCGGCTCCAGATCGTCGCGAACCGGCGGAGTCTGTCCTCAAGGCCGTCCGGGTCCGCCGCGGAACCCGTCGCCTGCGACGGCGCCATCACGCCTTGCGCCCCACCCCGGCGAAGCCCGAGAAGGCATATGGGTCCTCCTGCTCGGTGGGGGTGTCGGGCCGCCAGTGCGGCATGGACACCAGACCGGGCTCGACCATCTCGTACCCCTCGAAGAACCGCGCGATCTCCTCGCGCGAGCGCATGATCAGCGGATTGCGTATGTTCCGGTAGACGCCGACGGCGCCGCCGGCCTGATCCTCGGGCACCGGGATCCCCTCGTACGAGGCGTGGGTGACGATGACGAGACTTCCGGGCGCCAGCGCGTCCCGCAGCTGGGCCACGGCGCTGTAGGGCTCGTCCTCGTCCTCGACGAAGTGCAGCACGGCGACGAGGAGCAGCGCCACCGGCCGCTCCAGGTCGAGCAGTTCACCGACCTCGTGGCTGTCGAGTATCTGCTGCGGCTTGCGCAGGTCGGCCGACACGACGGCCGAGCGCTCGTCGCCGTCGAGGACGGCGCGGCTGTGCGCGACGGCAACGGGATCGTGGTCCACGTAAACGACCTTGGCCTCGTCGCTGGCCTTCTGCGCCACCTCATGGACATTGCCGAAGGTGGGAATGCCGGAGCCGATGTCGAGGAACTGCGTGACGCCCTCGCTCACCGCGTAATTCACGGCCCGGCGCATGAACGCGCGGTTCGCCTGCATGATCTTGGGCAGGCCCGGCATGAACTCCATCGCCTTGCGGGCGGCTTCCCTGTCGACCTCGAAATTGTGCGAACCGCCCAGGTAGAAGTCATAAATGCGGGACACGCTCGGCACCGCAATGTCGATGCCCTGCGGGGCCCAGGCGGGACGCTCCATCGATGTCTCCAACAAGTCGCCACGGGGGAGTTCGGCCATGTCCATGGCCAGTGTTCGAGCCGAGGCTACTGATCGCCCGCCAAGAGAGCGAGCCCAAACGGAAATTAGCGGTCCGTTCTTGGTCACACGTGTTGGTCCACAAGGGCATTGACGGGGCGTTGAACAGCAGCCGGCCCGCCATCACGCGGGGGGCGTGAGACGGGCCGGCCGGGCCGGACGCGCAGCGTGGGGACTACTTGGGCGCTCCGACCAGCTTGCCCTGGGGAGAAACCGCGTACCAGGTGCCACCAACGCCCTGACCGTTGGTGTCACCGGGCTTGGCGTCGCCCGAGAAGGTGTAGATCGGCCAGCAGTCGATGCTCTGCTGCTTGTTTCCGTCGGGACGGTTGAAGGTCACGAAGCCCTTCTTGATGATTCCCTCGGTGTCGTTCTTGTCGACAGGGGCGACAACCGGCCACTTCTTGAGGCAATCTCCAGTGCAGGCCGACTTCATGGGCCAGGCGGAGTCCTTCTTGAAGCGGTAGACCGTCATTCCGTTCTTGTCGACGATGATCTCGCCGAGCTTGGGGTCCTTGCGGACCGAGAGGCCCGCGAGATCCGCCTGCTCGCCGCCCGCCTGCTCGCCCGAGCCGTCGCCGTAGTCAGAGCCGCCGTCGCCGTAATCCGAACCCGAACCGCCACCGGCGCCGCCCGCGGCCTTCTTGCCGTCGGGGGCCGAAGCGAACCACGTGCCGCCCACACCCTGGCCCTTGGCGTCACCGGGCTTCTTGTCCTTGGCGTAGCGGTACATCGCCCAGCCGCCGATGGTGAGCTGCTTGGTGCCGTCGGAGCGGGTGACTTCCCCGATGAGGGAGGGGTCGATGCCGGGTGCGGCCGACGCACCACCGGCGGCCACGACGGGCCAGGTCTTCGCGCACTCGCCTTCGCAATTCGACTTCGGCGGGCTGGCGGTGTCCTTGTCGAAGCGGTAGAGCGTGAAGCCCGCGCTGTCGGTGACGACCTTGCCGAGCTCCTTGCTGTCCCACACGGCCAGCTGCCCGGCGGGCTTGGCCGCCGCCTGTTCGGCGGTGCCGGCGCCGGAGCCGTAGTCGCCGTAGCCGCCGCTGCCGGGCTGCGCCGGATTGACCGCGCCGACGGCCTGACCATTGGGGGTCTCCGTGCCCTTGTCCTGACCGCACGCCGTCGTCAGCGCGAGTACGGCCGCCGCAGTCACCGCGAGCGAGGCGTTACGCCAGGTGTTCATGTCCACTCCCGTTATCCATCGAGCCTGTTGCGACGCCTGGGTGCGCCGTTCATGGCCCTAGGTACGGACAGCGGGGCGGGATGCGTTCAACGCGTCCGAAAAAATCTCCGAAGTCGCAAACGCGAATCGGCGAAATCCGGCTTCCACCAGGGGAATTCCTCCCACAACGGAATGGCCTGATCTCAACAGCCCCACAGGTTCGGTCAGTCACTCAGGGAGCCGAAGCGGTCGAGTGCGCTCCGCACCTGGGAGCGCATCGAGCGGCTGCCCTGGTGCCCGGAGTCGTCGACGACGAGTTCGGCACCGGGCCATGCACGGCTCAGCTCCCAGGCGGTGTCGAGCGGACTGCTCAGATCGAGCCGGCCGTGGAAGAGCACGCCCGGGATTCCCTTCAGCCGGCCGGCGTCGCGCAGCAGGGCGCCCTCCTCCAGCCAGGCGCCGTGGGCGAAGTAGTGGGACGCGATCCGTACCAGCGCCAGCCGGGCGGCCGGGGGGCGGCCGCCGTAGGGGTTCGGCGCGCCCTGGGGCTCCAGGGACAGCACCGTGTCCTCCCAGCGGCACCACTCGGCAGCGGCCCTCTCGCGTACGCCGATGTCCGGGTCCGCCATCAGCCGTGCGTAGGCGGCGACCGGGTTCCCCTCGCCGTCGGCCTCAGGAACTCCGGAACGGAAGCGGTCCCATGCCTCGGGGAAGAAGCGCCCGACGCCGCGATAGAGCCAGTCGATCTCGGACCGCCGGGTCGTGGTGACTCCGTCGATGACGATCTGCGAGACCCGCTCGGGATGCCGCTCGGCGTAGGCGAGAAGCAGCGTCGAGCCCCACGATCCGCCGAAGAGCAGCCAGCGCTCGATTCCGAGGTGCTCGCGCAGGCGTTCCATGTCGGCGAGGAGATGGCCGGTGGTGTTGTGGGTCAGATCGGGCGCGGGATCGGCGGCGTGCGGCGTACTGCGTCCGCAGCCCCGCTGGTCGAACAGGACGACGCGGTAGCGGTCGGGGTCGAAGTAGCTGCGTACGCCGGTGGAGCAGCCGGAGCCGGGCCCGCCGTGGACGACGAGTGCGGGCTTGCCCTCGGGGTTGCCGCAGACCCTCCAGGGACCAGGTGGCCGTCGCCGACATCGAGCATCCCCTGCTCGTACGGTTCGATCGGCGGGTACAGCTCGGACATGCCCTCGGCTCCCTGTCTGTACGGACGGCTCGGCCGCCCAGTACACCCCGTCCCGCCCGCGGCCTCTCCTGTCTCATCCGCCGCCGCACAACGACGCCACGACACGTCCGGCCCTCCCTCGCATGGGGGACATAAATGCCCCATTCGCGCGACAGCGATCGCGGGGTGTTACGGCCGCTTCTAGCGTTTCGGGCATCGAGGTGCATTCCCCGCATTTTGTGGAAACAGGTTCCGCAGCTGCTCCTCGGAGACCCGGAGGACTGACCATGCGCGCGATACGTGCCGCATCCGCCGCTCTGCTGGGAGTGGCCTCACTCGCCCTGACCGCCCCCATCGCCACGGCCGCCGACCATCAGGCGTCGTCGCCCGTCTTCAGCGTCACCCCCTCGACCGTCTCGCCGGGCGGCCGCGTCACCCTGTCCGCCAGCGGGTGCAACACCACCTCCACCGCCTCTTCCGGGGTCTTCGACACCGTCAGCATCAGCCCGGGCTCCTCCGCCACGGTCACGGTCGACCTCGACGCCAGGCCGGGCGCCCAGTACTCGGTCCAGTTCAACTGCCCGGGGCAGGGCACGGGATCGTTCAACCTCACCATCACCGGCGGACGGTCCACGCCGACCATCAGCACCACCGCCACCTCGCCCGCGGGCGTCAGGGGCGGGCTCGGCGGCAGCATCGGGGGGCTGAACGCAGGGGAGCTGGCCGCCGGCACCGCACTGGTCGTTGCCGCGGCCACCGGGACCATCTTCGTGTTCCGCAGGCGCTCGGGGAGCCGCCGCCACTGACGACCACCGCCCCACCGACCCCCAACCGCCCGCCGCCCCGAGTCCTGGATAGGTCCTCGTAGTACGCGATGCCGGGTCCCGTCGGCGTGACGCCCGCCGCCTCCACGCGCCGGA